>JBOIFZ010000054.1:0-3162 GCA_050741735.1 Burkholderiales bacterium | reverse complement strand
TCGTGCGTGTATCCTCGGTGGACGGCATCGAAAACGGCTGGACGCTGGACGACACCGTGGCGCTGGCGAAGGAACTCAAGGCGCGCGGCGTGGATGCGCTCGACTGTTCCTCGGGCGGGTTGATGGGATCGGCTACGGCGGCGCGGGTCAAACGCAGCCCCGGCTTCCAGGTACCGTTCGCGGAGCGCGTCAGGAAGGAAACGGGCATGACGACCATGGCGGTGGGCCTGATACTCGATTCGCATCAGGCGGAGCAGGTGCTGCAATCGGGCCAGGCCGATCTGGTCGCAGTGGGACGCCAGGCCTTGTACGACCCGAACTGGGCGCTTCACGCCGAAGTCGCGCTGGGCGTGGAAGGAGAATACAAATCGTGGCCGGTGCAGTACGGCTGGTGGCTGGACAAACGGCAGCACATACTGGCGCCTGAGGCGAAGGAAAAGGCGACGGCGTGAGGACAAGGCGGTGAACGGTGATCAGTGACCGGTAAGGACAAGAACATGATCGGGACACAAGTAAAACCGTTAACCAGAAAAAGTAGCCGCCTTTCTCGCCTTCACCGATCACTGATCACCGTTCACCGTTCACCGCATTTACGGAGTTCAAATGGCCATTGACGGAATGAATCACTTCACGGTGCTCACCGACGACATCGATGCCACCCGCAACTTCTACGTCGGCATTCTCGGGTTGAAGGAAGGTTACCGGCCGCCGCTGGGATTTCCGGGCACCTGGCTGTACGCCGGCAATCAGCCGGTGCTGCATGTCATCGCCGGCAGGCCGCTGCCGGCAAATCCCGCCGGCGTGCTCGACCACATGGCGTTCTCCGCCGCAAATCTTCCCGATGTAGCGGCGAAGCTGAGGGCGAACGGCATCAAATACGACCTGAGGAAACAGCCGGATTCGGGCGTATGGCAGTTGTTCTGCTTCGACCCCAGCGGCGCAAGAGTCGAACTGGACTTCGCGCCGGGGGAGAAATCGCCGGCCTGACAGCGCCTGTCGGAGCGGCTACGCGTGAATTCAGCGAAAAACCATAGGTGAGTAAGCCGGGATTATCGAGGGATTGCCGGTTGCGGGCGAGCGCCCCCGCTTCCCTCGACTGGAAAAAATAAGCTGCCCGGCGAAGCGGTTCGCGAACCCGGCGCGAGGTGGGATTGGTGCGCCAGCGTTCTCCCGCGCAAAGAACCGGACACGGCTTGCATCCAGCGCGGTGACAAGCACCACTTTTGTGGTGACCGCTTCGACCTGCCTTGCTGTCCGCTCGGGGGGGCGGTTGCCGTCGGATCGTTCAGGGTTGCGCCGGACGGGAGGCGAGCGACGCAACTCTGACGACAATAACGGCAAGGCTAGACAGATGCGACCGGGACAGCTTATTGCAGCAAACTTCCGCCTGTTTCAGCTCCGGGCCAGCCGTTCAGGGAACGAGCCGACCTTGGCGTTTCTGTTTGCTACCCGATCTCACGCTAGCCAAAGCAAACTGGAAAAGCAAATCTATCAAAGTGTCAGGTTTGCCTAATATCCTTTCCAATCATAATCTTGGAAGCGGCCACAGCCGGCATCGGGCCAAAAAAATTTTCCAGCCGCGGCGGCGGCGCCTATTCGGTTTTGTCTGACCAGATAGGACCTACATTGCTGCAATGCAACAAATGCAAACCCCCGAAAATTTCTGACTAGAAAGAATCTCACTTGAAAACAACAAAATGGATATTTGCAGCAGTGCTGCTGGCAGCCAATTTGACCCTCGCCAGGTAAAAGAGGAAAGAGGGACGCCAGAGGGGCAAAAGTGAAATAGCGTGCTACGTTTTACGGTGAAGCGAAAGCAAAGAGATAAAGAGGAAGAAGTGAGGCCGAGCGAAAGCAGGGATTAGTTGTAGTAGTCGCGACTTGAGCTGACAGGTTCCCGTTTGAAGAAGTTTTTAGTTGTCAGCTCGTGTTCAGTTCAATGCAGTTACTTTCTCGTCACAGATATCCTTTCCCCGGTCTTTTGCTTTTCCGCCGCACACAGCACGCGGAACGTAGCACCTGGTCTGATCTTTCCTCTTTTCTCTTTCCTCTTCCCTCTTTCCTCTGTCCTCTCGCCTTTCCTCGGCCCTCGAACCTCGGCCCTCCGTCCTCAGTCCTCGGCGCTCGGCCCTGCTCTTCTCACGCCGGTCAAAGCGGCTTGCCGTTCATGCATGCTTCGTAAACGAGATCGCCGAACGTTTGTACCGGAAGAGGCTCGGCGCCATTGTTTCTCGCGTTGGTGAGCCAGAGGCAGGCGTCGTCGAGCGTCCTGTTCACGAAGTCGATCTCGTTCTGTGTTTCGTCGCCGTGCCACACGATCTTCACCTCCTCGCGCGGTTTGCCCTGCTCGAAATAGTAATAACCGGTGACCTGCAGCTTCGCGGTATAAATGCACAAATCGGACTGGTTCATCTGCGTGATGCGGTCTGCATGCACCGTATACGGGAGCAGCAGGACCAGCAGCAATAACAGGACACTTGCTCTCATCGGCGCCCCTTGCGCGAGCGAGTACAGCTGCGGCGCAGCACGAACAAAGTGTAGCAGAAGGAAAAACGTCGTCTATGATTAAGGGTAGGCAGGCACCGCGCGTACCAGCGGGTCAAGAACGCACGAACAACAAAACCCCTATGCGCTCGAATGGCGCGCGGCGACTGGAGGTAACAATGATCCGAAGCCATGCTTGCGCATTCGGCCTATTTGCCCTGACCAGTATCTGGGTCGCCCAGGCCGCGGCCCACCCCCTCACACTTGCGGAATGTGCGGAAGGCGGCGAATTCATTCGCAATGCAGCGCTCGCGCGCGATGCCGGCGCCAGCCGCGAGTTCTTCGTCAGCAAACTCGAGGAAGACCTGTTGCTCATCCAGGCGTTTCCGCCGCAGTTGCGCTGGTTCGTGCAGGACGCCATGGACGAGCAGTTCCTCAGCCGGAGAGTCGAAAGAGTCTTCGACCTGCCGATGAAACCCGAGCAGCACGAAGCCGCGTTCATCAGCGACTGCATCCAGACCACTGCTTTCGCCGAAGAAAGCGACGTCTAGCGCAACACAGCGCAATTGCAAAGGGCCTGTGATTTCGCGGGCCCTTCCTGTGCCTGGTACGCCGAACAAGATGGGACTGGGTACTGGTTCGAGGTCATTACTGTATTTTGAATGACTTGGCTGGACC
>JBOIFZ010000053.1:0-2980 GCA_050741735.1 Burkholderiales bacterium | reverse complement strand
CTGGAGCCGGCGTTCTATCCGAACGACCCGCAGTATCCCAACGCTTGGCACTTGCCAAAGATCGGCGCCCCCCAGGCATGGGACTACACTCAGGGCAATCCGGTGACGATCGCCATCCTTGACACCGGCGTTGATACGACGCACCCCGATCTTCAGCCGCAACTCGTGGCGGGGTGGAACTTCTACGATAACAACAACAATGTTTCCGACGTACAAGGGCACGGGACGGCCATCGCCGGGATCGCTGCAGCTGCCGGAAATAATGCCATCGGCGTCGCATCCGTGAGCTTCCGGTCAAAGATCATGCCGATGCGGGTAACCAATACATCCGGCGGCGGATACTATAGCCTGATGGCGTCGGCGCTAACCGCCGCCGCGGACAATGGCGCGCGGGTGGCTAACATCAGCTTCCTTGGCGTGTCGCTCAGCTCGACGGTGGACAGCGCCGCCCAGTACATGCGCAGCAAAGGCGGGGTCGTGGTTATCGCCGGTGGTAATACCGGTTCGCTGCGAACCGACCCTCCATCAGATGCTTTCACGGCGGTGTCGGCGACGGCCACCAGTGACAGTATCGCGCCCTTCTCGAGCTGGGGCGACTACATAGACATCGCGGCACCCGGCATCACCATCTACACGACGACGCGGGGTGGCGGTTATGGCCCGGTGAACGGAACGTCCGCGTCGAGCCCGGTTGTAGCGGGCGTCTACGCGCTGATGATGAGCGCCAATCCCGCGCTCAAGCCTGCGACTCTCGACAACATCCTGTTCGACACCGCCCTGGATCTCGGCACCACAGATTGGGACCAGTACTTCGGATACGGACGCGTGCAGGCGGCGAATGCGGTCGCGAAAGCCCGGGGAACTTCCTCAAGCGATTCCCAGGCCCCGACCGTCGCGATCGCTTCGCCCACCGGGGGGACAGTGTCCGGCCTCGTTCCGGTGGACGTCACGGCCGCGGACAACGTCGCGGTCGCGCGGGTAGAGCTGTATGTGAACAGCTCGCTCAGCTCGACCGATACGCTCGATCCGTACGGCTTCACGTTCGATTCGACCAAATATCAGGACGGGCAGGTGATCTTGGAAGCTCGAGCGTACGATGCCGCGGGGAACGCAGCCTCGTCGAGCAAAGTCACGGTGACCGTCGATAACATCACCGACAGTAATACAAATACTACCCCTAACACCAAACCACACTCACACCGCAAAAAGTAACCATCCTGAATCCCATACGGCAGCGTCATAAGCGGTATGGTGTCCATCACTGTCGCTGCGACTGACGGTCAGAAAGTCGCCAAGATCGTCCTTACCATATTCAGTTCTTTTTGCCCTTGCGGGTGCAATCCAGTAATCTAACGTGTGCCGTCAAGGGCGTATTTGCGCCCACCGCAGGCGCGGAACCCTCGCAAGGGCCCCGACCGTGAAACGAAAACCGCTGAAACCGCAAAAAAGGAGAAAACCCATGGCCAAGGAAGAGACGAAGACCGAGACGACGAGCGCCGCACCTGCCGCGCAGCGGCGCGTGCGCATGGACACCAGCAACATGAAGAGCGCCTACTGCAATTTCTTTGTCGCGCAGGATAACCCCAACGAGGTAGTGCTCAATTTTGGCTTCAACCAGAGCCTGGGTGCGACCCAGAAGGACATGCAGGTGCAGCTGCTTCAGCAGGTCATTCTCCATCCGGCCACGGCGCGTCAGGTCAAGGACGCGTTGGTGGCACTGTTTAAGAAGCGCGACTCCCGTCTGGCTCGCGCAACGGCGCAACCGGACTCACCGAAGAAGCCGAACTGATTTCTTATCACCGCGGAGGACGCGGAGGACGCGAAATGAAAGGCAAAGCCTTTTAAGCCGCAGATAGACGCAGATGAACACAGACGTGCAAATACAAGAAACCCAGAACTCTGAACCCTGAACCCTGAACCCCGAACAAGGGTCATTTGCCGCAGATAGACGCAGATGAACGCGGATAAATGCTGAAAACCTCTCACCGCAGAGGACGCGGAGGACGCGAAATGAAAGGCAAAACCTTTTAAGCCGCCGATGGACGCAGATGAACGCGGATCAAAACCCCAAATCTCTCACCGCAGAGGAAAGATAATAATAAGATTTAACCGCTGGTGAATAGTGAACAGTGAACAGTGAACAGTAAAATCGAAAGCCAACGGTTTCCTCCGTTTGCCGTTTACCATTTACCGTTCACCTATTTTTATCTGCGTTCATCGGCGGTTTCAGTTCGATCTTCTTGATATAGACTGGGTCAGATGCGCAACCCGATTATTACCCGCCTTCTGATGCTTGGCCTCGTTCTCATCTGGAGCGGATGGGCATTCCCGGCCGAAGAGAAGTGGGAACTTTTCGCGAGCAGCAAATCCGCAAAGATTTTTTTCGGCCCCGCGTCAGTGACGGAGGATAAGGGCTATGTCCACTACAACCTCCGCATCGAGTACGCCGAAACCAGGGAGACCCGCGATAAGAAATACCGCTACCGGTCTGCTATAAACGGGCAGGCGGTGCTGTGCGACGCGAAGAAGGTGGCAGTCACATTCGTGACCCTGTTTGACGAGGCTGGGGAGCGGCTCGCCGCGAGCTCAAAGGATCGTGAGCGTTGGGAAGCGGCGTTGAAGGAGGTCGCTGCCGGCAGTGTTCAAGCGAGAATCCTGCAACACGCGTGCGCGCTCGCGAAGGGAGAAAGCAAGCCCGTGCCGGAGGCGAAGGCGGAAGCCAAGCCGGCGGGAAAGACGACGATCGGGGCCGGTATCGTCGCGACGCGGGATGGCTTGATTGTCACCAATCACCACGTGGTGGACGGTTGCTCCGCTATCCGGGTCGTAGATTCGCAGAAGAGCAAGGCCTCAGCCGAACTCGTCGGCTCCGATCCGAAGAACGACCTCGCGCTCATCAGGGCGAGCAGGAGTTTCCCCGATGCCGCCAGGTTCCGCCATGGGATACAGCTGCAGGCCGGCGAGTCGGTGATGGTGGTCG
>JBOIFZ010000052.1:0-1720 GCA_050741735.1 Burkholderiales bacterium | reverse complement strand
CCGCCAGTACGAACCAGGTTTCGACCGGCGCAACCGCCCGCATTGCATTGGTGTGGCCCAGCAGACCGATCATGATCAGGACGCTGAGCGTGATCAGTCCCGCGCCGAGGTACACCAGGAGACTTTTCCACCTCCAGACCAGGTCAACCAGATGCCCGAGCGGCATCTTCAGCGCCCATGGGAGCATCATCCAGAAACCAAGCGCGGCGAGGAACTCTGCGGACAACCCGAGTTGTTCCTTCACATAGAAGGTGCCGACGATGCCGGTAAGGCCGGAGATGCCGGCAGCCGCGTAAACCATCAGCGGCGGCATATAGGAAAGCCGCATCTCGCGTCCGAGCGCGAGGATGTTGCGGTCTATCCAGTGCAGTACCGCGGCGTGGAAACCGGAAGCAGTTATGGTAGTCATGCCAAGGACAATCGCGAAGGAGGAAGACCGGCTGTTGTTGGTTCCTGCCGGGCTATCGGGTCGGGCCGGGCAGATCGGACTTTATCACGCGGCTTGCCCGCGGCTACGCCTGGTCGCCCGCCGTTCGATTATTCGGAACCGCCGACCGAAGAACTGATCGCGCCCGTCTCCGGTTCGTCAGCCGCCTTCGGTTCGGACGCGGGAATGAACGTGTAGCCCAGGTCCCCAAGGGCAAAGGCGATGCGCGCTACGTCGTAGCCGTAGATGACCTTTGGCCCGATCGCCGATACCGGGACGCCGCGGCCACGCAGCGTCCAGAAACCCATCTGACCCTGCAGGGAATTCTCAACGTCGTGCTCCACGTAAGGTATGCCGCTGGCGGCGAGGCTGGTGCGCAACTTCGCGCAGTAGGGGCACCACGCCGTGGTATAGATCACCACGGCCTTGGAGTCCGCGCCCGGGCGATGGGCAAACGCGGCGTAGCGATCCAGGCCGAGCAGCAGGAGCGTGAGGCAAGCTGCCACGACCAGCAGCACCCAGCGGGATTTCCTTGCCCAGGCGGGTTCTGTCCTCATGCCTTCAGCTCCCGGAACTCATTTGGGATCTCCCGGCGTCTGCGACTTTCGCCTTGCGTATCTCGCGAAAGATGAAAACCAGCAGCATCGCGATTATCGCGAACTCTACCGCGGTGAACAGCAGGATCGACAGGGTCAGCTTCCACGTGCTCTCAAGCAGAATGTCGTTGTCGCGGATGGCGTCGAGCGAAACGGCGCGAAGCTGCTCCAGATCGTTCGTGATCGCGATCCTGTCCTGCACGTGCACAGGCGTGGGGACTTTGCCTGCGAGCAGTTGGAAACCCACATAGCCCGCGAACGACAGGGCCGAGCAGAAAAAGGCGAGTACCAGGGTGATCAGCACGAGTTTTTTCATGTTGTCTGTGCGTAGTGGCGGATAGGTGGATTGTAAGGCGGGATAAGCGCTCACCACGGAGGACACGGAGCGGCGCGCGCCCCGGACTCGTTAGGCGTAGCCCAGTTTGCGGGTAGGGGCGCACAAGGCTGTGTCGCACGGTGTAGATCGGGGCGTAATGCGTGGGCTCCCGCAATCGGGCCTGTGGCTAACGTGTCACAGCCGCCCCGTAATCGGCCGACAACGTCGGTAACGTGTGCGTGCGCCGCTCCGTGTCCTCCGTGTTGAGCGCTTTCATGCGCGACGCGCTTCTTCGACTAACGCATCGAACAGTTTCTGCTGCAGCGGATCGCTGGCCGCGCTGAGTTCGGGATGCCATTGCACCGCGATAAGCCAGGGGTG
>JBOIFZ010000051.1:0-2397 GCA_050741735.1 Burkholderiales bacterium | reverse complement strand
TCCGGCACGCAGATCATGGACAATATCCGCGGCTTGATAGACAGTAATCCGACGATCGGCTGGGGATTGATGCTCGGCAGCCTCGCCATCCTTGGCATGCCGCCGTTCGGCGTGTTCGCCAGCGAATTCATGATTCTCACGGCGGCAATGTACCAGCAGCCGTGGGCGACGCCGTTCCTGCTCGCTGCGCTCGGTGTGGCCTTCGCCGCGATTTTCGGCAAGGTCCAGCCGATGGTTTTCGGGACCGCGACCGCGAAACGCCTGCCGCATCCGCCGGCGATGATACCCGTGTTCGTGCACCTCGCGATCGTGCTTCTGCTCGGGCTCTACATCCCGGCGTATCTTGCCGACTGGTACCGCCAGGCGGCGCAGCTTATTGGATAGGAGTGAGGAGTGAGGATCGAGGATTGGGGATCGAGGATTGGGGATTGAGGATTGAGGACTGAGGATCGAGCAAAAGGTGAGATGCGCAGAGGATTTGATTACTCAATCCTCAATCCTCGATCCTCACTCCCTCGAATCACATGAAGCTTGAAGATTTCCAGATTGAGCTGAAACAACTGCCCGGCGCGATGCCGGTGTGGCTCGGACGCGTTGACGCGCAGCAATGGCGCACGGCCTGCCAGCAGGTGCGCGATAAAGGCGGACGGCTGGCCGCGCTGTGGGGCGCCGACAACAGCGATCGTGAACAGGGGTATGCCGTGCACGCAGCGCTGACCGTGCAGTCGGGATTGCTGGTGATTACGCTCCCGCTCGCAAGCGAGAATTTTCCCGACATCTCCGATATCTTCCCGGCGGCGAACCGGATGCAGCGCGCGGCATACGATCTGTTCGGCGTGAGCGCGGCGAACGCTGCCGATCAGCGCAAGTGGCTGCGCCACGCTGCCTGGCGCGCCGACGAGTTCCCGCTCCGCAAGAACTTCGTTACTCGTCACTGGTCACCCGTCACTCCGCCGGAAGCGGCCGACGATTACCCCTTCGTCCGCGTCGAAGGGGAGGGCGTGCACGAAATCCCGGTCGGGCCGGTTCACGCAGGCACGATCGAGCCGGGGCATTTCCGCTTTTCCATCGTTGGCGAGGGCGTCCTGCGCTTGGAGGAGCGGCTCGGCTACAAGCACAAAGGCATCGAGAAGCGCTTCGAGCAGATGGACCTTGCGCAGGGCGCGCGACTCGCCGGACGCGTTTCCGGCGATTCCACGGTGGCCTTCGCGTGGGCCTACGCGATGGCGATCGAGAGCGCATGCGGCGTGACGCCGCCGCAGCGAGCGCTGTGGCTGCGGGCGCTGCTGCTCGAACGCGAGCGTGTCGGCCAGCATCTGTGGGATCTGGGTTTCATGGGCAACGATGCGGGGCTCGCGTTCGGTCTCGCGCAGTTTTCCTGCTTGAGGGAGGACATGCTGCGCACCAATGCCGCGCTGTTCGGTCACCGCTACCTGATGGACGCCATCGTGCCCGGAGGAGTGGCGCGCGATGTCGATGCTGAAGGCATTGCCAGAATCCGCGGCGAAATCGACGCGGTCGGCAAAACGGTGACGTTGCTGAAGGACATTTACGATGAGCACGCCGGCTTGCAGGATCGCTTCATAGGCTGCGGGCGCGTCAAGCCTGAACTCGCCGACCGGTTGGGGCTCACCGGCATGGCGGGTCGCGCCAGCGGGATGGCTTGGGACTTGCGCGCGCAGTTCCCGCCGGTTCCGTATGACAAATTCGAGGTACGCATGGCGACGCACCGCAATGGCGACGTGGCGGCGCGCGCGACGGTGCGCTTCGAGGAAATCGCCGAGTCATTGCGTCTGATCGGATTCATCCTCTCCGGC
This sequence comes from Burkholderiales bacterium, assembly GCA_050741735.1. Lineage (GTDB taxonomy): Bacteria > Pseudomonadota > Gammaproteobacteria > Burkholderiales > JACQAP01 > JACQAP01. The sequence continues at coordinate 580 of JBOIFZ010000051.1, read as the reverse complement.
GTGCCCGCCGGCGACACAGCCGCGCCGCTTCCGGAAGCTCCTGAAAACGCATTTGGCATCGGCTGGGTCGAGGGCTGGCGCGGCGAAGTGCTGATCGCGCTCGAAACAGGCGCCAACAATCGCATTCGCCGCCTGCATCCGCACGATTCTTCGTGGCAGAACTGGCCGTTGCTGGAACGCGCAGTGCTCGGCAATATCGTGCCGGATTTCCCGTTGATCAATAAATCGTTCAATCTTTCCTACAGCGGCCATGATTTATGAAAAAACCTGAACCGCAAAGGCGCAAAGACGCAAAGAAAACCACGCAAAGGACAACAAGGCATTTCCTCGTTAGGAAGTCCGGACAACGGTATTTGCATACTTGGTCGAGAAGTCCCCTCAACATTTCGCGTTGGCTTTTCTTTGCGTTTCCTTTGCGTCTTTGCGCCTTTGCGGTTAGAGGATTTGCATGTTTCAAATACTGAAACAGATCGCGATCACAGGCATCAAGACCGAGGCGCCGGCGCAGCCAGACGAGGCGCTGCGGGTGACGGCGGTCCGGCTGCGCGAGGATGTCCTGCGCTGCTTCGACGGCGCGCTG
>JBOIFZ010000050.1:0-4107 GCA_050741735.1 Burkholderiales bacterium | reverse complement strand
GCCTACGCCTCTTCGATGCTGGGCAATCTGTGGGTATTGATCAATCCCGCGAACACCATCTTTGCCTGGATCGAGCACTTCTTCGCCCGCGCGAAACCCGGCGTATTGCGCACTCCGCCGCTGCGTTTGCCTGCATGGCTGGGCATCTGGCCCGCGGCCGCGCTGTTTTTTCTATTCGCCTGGAGCGAGCTGGTGTGGGAGCACTCCGACTCGCCTAAGCATCTGGTAGCCGCGGTGCTCGTCTACTGCGCCATTACCTGGATCGGCATGTTCGCCTTCGGCCGCGAGACGTGGCTGCGGCAGGGCGAGGTGTTCACATCGGTGTTCAACCTGCTGTCGCGGTTTTCTCCGACCGAGGTGCGAGTTGTGGACCCTCAAGTTTGCGCGACCTGCGGCAATTCCGATTGCGCCGAGGACTGCGTGGATTGCTACGCATGCTTGCGCCGCGCCGACCCGAGCCGGCGCGAATGGAACCTGCGTCCCTACGCAGCAGGGCTGCTGACGCATCGACCGGTCCACTTGTCCCTGATGACCTTGGTCATCATTCTGCTCGCTACGGTGACTTTCGACGGCCTGATCGAAACGCCGTTGTGGGTGAGGCTGGTGGAATGGCTTCACTCCGTGGCCGCGGACGATCCCGCACTGTCTGAAGCCGGAGACAATCGGACCTTGGTGTACACGCTGGGCCTTAGCGGGGCAGTGGCGATATTTTTCTGTGCGTACCTGCTCTTCTGCTGGCTCATCGCGCGGGTCACCAGCGTGCCCGGCGAGCGCGCGGGCGGCGTCACGCGGCGCTATGCCGCGATGACGATCGCGCGGTACTTCGTACTGACGCTGGTCCCGATCGCTATCGCGTACCACCTTGCGCACTACCTGTCATTCTTGGTGATGACGTGGCAGTACTTGATTCCCATGGTCTCCGACCCGTTCGGCTTCGGGTGGAATCTGTTTGGCACGGCGCACCACTTCGTGCGGATCGGCATCGTCGGTGCGCGCGCGGTCTGGTACACGTCCGTCGCGGCCATCATCGTGGGCCACGTCGCCGCAGTCGTTCTCGCCCACATCATGGCTTCGCGGGTGTTCGATGACCAGCGGACGGCGACCAGGAGCCAGTATCCGATGCTGCTTCTTATGCTGGGGTACACCATGCTCAGCCTATGGATCATCGCCCAGCCCATTACCAAGAGCGGGGGCGGATGAACCCATAGTTGCGTTCCTGCCCCGGCCCGTTGCCCCACGCTCTCAAACGACGACCTAAACCCTATCCGTTGCTTACCATACCGCGCGCGACTGCACGCGCGCATGTCGGAGAACATGGTCACCCGAAAAAGCTTAAGTAAGTGCCATTCAAGCCTGACCCGGATGTTTTATATCCGCAATGCTTCTAGTCGCCGACAGGATTGATGCGCCCGTCTTCATTAACATCGCCTTCGCCGTCACCGGTTTTGCGGGTGGCTTGGTGACCGCGAAGGAGCCCTAACAATGGCATGCAGGCGACCGCATCCGGCGACGCCTGATGCCCGGCGATGCCGCGAAGGGAACGGGCGTAGAATAATTTCACTATGGGAGACGCAGCACGACATCTTTTAAAGTCCTTTGAGGCGTTGTCCAAGAGCGACCAGCGTGAGGTCTTGGCGCAACTCCTTCGTCGCGCGGCCGATCTGCCGTATTCCTTCCCGTCGGATGACGAACTCGTACGCGCGGCTGATCAAGTGTTCCAAGAGCTTGATCGTCGCGAGGCGAAGGGGTGAGGACGCCGCTTCGCGGCGAGGTTTACATGGTGGACCTCGGGCTGGCCGCGAAGGTCCGCCCCAGCCTGGTTCTCAGCGTACCTCTTGAAGGATCAGACCGATCCCTCGTCACGCTCTTTCCCACACGACCACCCTTCGACAATCCCGGTTCGAAGTCGCCGTGTCCGTCAAGTTTCTGCGCCCCGACGCATTTGATATACAAGGTATTGTTACCGTACCCACGGTGCGGCTGATGAACCGCCTCGGTACGCTTACCAACGAACAGATTCGGCCTGTCGAAAAAGGCGTGTGTTCGTGGCTCGGTATCAACGTCGCGGCATAACCACCGCGTTCACACCGACGCGCGCAAGTGCAGCGCGTGCGGGTGATGCGGGACGTTGAAGCTGTCGAAAAAGTCCGAAGTCGATCGACACAAGAATTAGAGGCGATATGAGCCGCGATTCGATAAGATTGGACATCAACGATCGACTGCACCGCGATCTCCTCGTAGAACGCATCGTCGAGCGCGGCAGTGGCAATGTTCTGACGCACCAACAAAATCGAGATCGTTTCGTTGGACCATCAATCATGGTTGGTTTAGGGCTTTTTCTACAGCCGCGTTAGCGCTGAATACCGCACGCCGTGAAGTATTGACGCATATGTATTACGTGCATATACTATCGCGTGTCCGCCGATTTCGACCCGAAAAAAGGATGCGGCAAATATCAAGAAGCATGGCGTCTCACTCGCCGAGGGGGACGGGGTGCTTAATGATCCGCTTGCCCTTACCGTGGAAGACGAATCCGCCGAGGACGAACAGCGCTTCGACACTATCGGAATGAATGTGTTTGGGTCGCTGAGGGTTGTAGTCCACACCCCAAGAGGGGATGGGTCACGAACCATCTCTGTGCGGAAGGCAGACCCGAAGGAGCGAAGAGACTATGAAAAAGGTGTATGACTTCTCCAAAGGCAAGCGTGGTGCCGTGCTTCCCACGACCGGGAAGACGCGAATCACTATTTACATGGACGACGCAGTTCTCAAACGATTTAAGGCTCGGTCCGAAAAATCTGGAAAGGGCTACCAAACCCTAATCAATGAAGCCCTAAAGTCTTGTCTCGGGCTCAGTGAGCAACCCGTTACCCAAGAGCTCGTGCGCAAGATAGTGCGTGAAGAGCTCGCATCGCACGGTTGAGCGCTAACCTGGCGCCGCACACGGACGTGGGCCATAAAACCGGCGCATGCCGATGGGCTCGACGTTGGGCGGCCGACAAGTAGTAGTGCGTATCTGGAGCCTGCATCCGAAGTACCTCGACGCCCGCGGACTGGTTGCTTTGTGGCGTGAAGGCTTTCTTGCCCAAGCCGTACTCACGGCAAAGACAAAGGGATACGTCCATCATTCTCAACTTCTTCGGTTTCAGGAGCAATCTTCCCCCGTCGGTTTCATTGCCGAGTCCTTGCGGGGCGTTCATGGAGAGGCAGTGAAACGCGGTTACCTTTTTACGGCTTCGAAGATCAGTCGCTCCCGAGCGCCCGGCTGTCTCACTGTTAGGCGCGGCCAGCTCGAGTTCGAATGGCATCACCTGATTGAGAAACTATTGAGAATAACGTAACTGCATGACACTTCCCTCACCGCGACCCCTCTGCTCCGCGCAGCGGCGGGTGAGGGCAGCAGTCGCATAAGTGCTGTCACGCTGTTATGTAAGATTCAATAAGTATTGCGTTTTCGACTTCGACGGAGGGCGTCGCTGATGAACCAACTCGATCAGAACAAGAAAACGGTAACCGCCTTTTACGACCTGATGTTCAATCAGAACCGGCCGCGAGAGGCGATCGAGAGATATGCCGGCGAAAAGTACATTCAGCACAACCCGGAAGTGGCGGACGGCAAGGATGCCTTCATCGCGTACTTCGAGCGAATGGCCGGGGAGTATCCGGGCAAGCGGGTTTCATTCAAGAGAGTCATCGCGGAGGCAAACTACGTGGTGCTGCATTGTCATCAGGAGTGGCCCACTTTCAAGGATCGCGACTGGGCCGGCATTGACATTTTCCGGCTGGATGCCAACGGGAAAATCGTGGAGCATTGGGATGTGCTGCAAGTTGTCCCAGGTAAGGCGGCACACTCCAATACGATGTTCTAGCTAGGATGCTAAGACCCCTGATGATCCTCGGCGCACTGCTGTTGCCGGTCGCCGTGTGCAGCGCACAGCAGCCGGCCGCGCCGGAGGAGTACCCAACCGCATGGGAGGTGCCGCCGGGCGATCCCGTCGAACACATGACCGCCGGGTACGCGAAGGTTCTGTGCTCGGCACTGTTCATCACCGGCCGCGATCTCACAACCGCCGCCGACGAAGACGGGTTCTTCGTGTCGCCTCGTGC
>JBOIFZ010000049.1:0-2776 GCA_050741735.1 Burkholderiales bacterium | reverse complement strand
TAACCCCGATTACTTCCCGACTCCGAGCTTGGAGTAGAAGACGTAGTTGTCGTAGGTGGACTCGGCGACACGGAACCACAGGAACTGCTCGTCGCGGAATTTTTTCCATTCCGGATAGATACGCTTCCAGTGCGCGCTCTTCGCGTTGAGCTCGTCGTAGAGTTCGTATGTGGCCTTCTCGCACGCTTCCATCACGGCCTTCGGGAAAGGGCGCAGCTTGGTGCCGCCGGCGACCAGCCGGCGCAATGCAGGAGGATTCTGCGCATCGTACTTCGCCGGCATCCAGGCGCTCGCCTCTCCGCAAGCCGCCGCCAGCGCAGCCTGGTAGGCCTTCGGCAACTCCTTCCACTTCTTCTCGTTGACGAGCACGATCCCCATCGTGCCCCCTTCCCACCATCCGGGGTAGTAGTAATATTGGGCGACCTTATTGAAGCCAAGCTTCTCGTCGTCGTAGGGACCGACCCACTCGGCGGCATCGATAGTGCCCTTTTCCAGCGCGGGATAAATGTCCGGCCCGGCGATCATCTGAGGCACCGCGCCCAGCTTCGCGAGCACGAGGCCAGCCATGCCGCCCATGCGAATCTTCAACCCCTTCAAGTCGGCGACCGACTTGATCTCCTTGCGAAACCAGCCGCCCATTTGACATCCCGTGCTGCCGGCGAGAATGGCAATACAGCCGTAATCCTTGAACAGCGGTGCCATCGCCTCGGCGCCGCCGCCGAAGTGCCACCACGAAAAGCTTTGGCGCTGATTCGGGCCAAACGGCACGGAGGTGGCCAAAGCAAAGGCGGGATCTTTACCGAAATAGTAGTACGTCGCGGTATGGCCTATCTCCACGGTACCTGCCTGCACGGCATCGAGCACTTGCAGAGCCGGTACGATTTCGCCGGCGGCAAAAGTGCGGATCTGGAACTTGCCGTCGGTTATCTCGGCTACGCGTCTGGCAATCAGCTCCGCGCCACCGAACAGGGTGTCGAGGCTCTTGGGCCAGCTCGCCGCCATCCGCCATTGAACATTCGGCTGCGACTGGGCAATGGCCGGAGCTGCGACGGTGCCGGCGGCAACGCCCAGAGCCGCCTTCTTGAGAAAGGATCTGCGCTTCATTCGTGTCCCCCTGAAAGTTGAGTAGTAGCCGTTTGCATTCGACGCATACGTCCCGCGAATCATCGCTGGAGTCCATAGGTTCGCAGTGCGATTCTAATTCCAGTCGACCCCGAAGCGCACGCGATCGTGCTTTTGGTCGTTCCCCGAATATAATCCGGCTTCGTCAGCGTCTTCCAGGAGAATAGAGTCCATGACCTTCGGTTGGGATCTGCCCTACCCTTCGCAACGCAGCCCGCTGCTTGCCAGGAACATCGTCGCGACTTCTCAACCACTGGCCGCACAGGCGGGGTTGCGCATGCTGCTCAAGGGCGGAAATGCAGTGGACGCCGCCGTTGCCACCGCCATCACGCTCACCGTGGTGGAACCCACGATGAACGGCATCGGCAGCGACGCCTTTGCGCTGGTATGGGCCGAAGGCAAACTGCACGGGCTGAACGCCTCCGGCCGCGCTCCGGCCGCCTGGTCTCGGGCACGATTTGCCGGGCGCGACACGATGCCGACGGAGGGGTGGGACGCAGTAACGGTTCCTGGTGCGGTTTCCGGCTGGGTTGCGCTATCACAACGTTTCGGGCGTTTGCCGTTCACGGATCTGTTCGAGCCGGCTGTCGAATACGCGGAACGGGGTTACCTTGTTTCTCCCGTGATCGCAAGGCAATGGGCCGATGCGATCGAGCGGCTTCGCAATCAACCGACTTTCCGCGACGCCTTCATGCCGGGCGGTCGCGCGCCCGGACCCGGTGAACTGTTCCGCTTCCCCGATCAGGGAAAGACCCTGAGTCGAATCGCACAAACCGAAGGCGAAGCGTTTTATCGCGGAGATCTTGCCGGGAAAATCGCGGCGGCCAGCGCGTCTCAAGGGGGCGCAATGACCGCTGCCGATCTTGCCGCCCATCGGGCGGATTGGGTGGAGCCGATCGATGTCGCCTATCAAGGCCACAACCTGCACGAGATCCCCCCCAACGGGCAAGGCATCGCAGCGCTGATGGCGCTGGGTATCCTGCGCGATTGGAACCTGGCGAATCACCCGGTGGACTCGGTCGACAGCTTTCATCTGCAGATCGAGGCGATGAAGCTGGCTTTCGCCGACGTCTATCGCTACGTCTCCGATCCTGCCGCCATGAAGGTGAAATCGAGCGATCTGCTGAACGCCGATTACCTTCGTCAACGCGCCCGGCTCATCGACCCCAGGCGCGCCACCGATTTTGGCCCGGGAATGCTCACGGGCTCCGACACCGTCTATCTGACTGCCGCGGACGCAGGGGGCATGATGGTCTCCTATATTCAATCCAACTACATGGGTTTCGGTTCGGGCGCCGTCGTTCCGGGAACCGGCATCGGCCTGCAGAATCGCGGCGCCTGCTTCACTCTGCAGCCGGGCCATCCCAACGAGGTCGGCGGAGGAAAGCGTCCGTTCCACACCATCATTCCGGCATTCCTGACGCGGGAAGGAAAGCCCGTGATGAGCTTCGGCGTGATGGGGGGGGATATGCAACCCCAGGCTCATCTGCAGATGACGGTGCGCATGCTCGACTACGGCCAGAACCCGCAGGCCGCTGCCGACGCACCGCGCTGGAAAGCCAGCAAGAGCGGCGAAGTGCTGCTCGAGCCCTCCTTTCCATCAGTCGTAGTCGAGGCTTTGCGCGATCGCGGCCATCGTGTGCGCGTTTCCAAA
>JBOIFZ010000048.1:0-1759 GCA_050741735.1 Burkholderiales bacterium | reverse complement strand
TGCTCGAGCATGTATTCTATCTGCTTGACCGTGATGATACCGGGATAGTGCTGGTGCCAGATTTCGCGCACCAGAGCGTTGAGCGGTTCGATGTCCGCAGCTGCGAGCGGAGAAATGCGGCAGTCATCCGGCACCACGGGCATCACAATCCGGAAACGCCGGAGCCGTTCCGGACGCGTTGGTTCATCTCAATAGATCCTCGGTTCGCCTTCGGGGCGCGTCTTGAACCGCTTGTGCACCCAGTAATACTGCTCGGGCATCTCCCGGACCCGCTCTTCGATGAACGCATTCATGCGGCGCGTGTCGGCCTCCACGTTCTCGCCGGGATAATTCTCCCAGGCCGGATACATGCGCAGCACGTAGCCTTCGCCGCCGGGCAACTGGCGCACCACCACCGGCACGATCACGACATCGGCAAGCCGGGCGAGCCGCGACAGCGCCGTGACGGTCGCCGCCTGAACGCCGAAGAACGGCACGAATATGGCGTCGCGCGGACCGAGATCGAGGTCGGGCGCAAGTAGCAAATCCAAACCGTCCTTGAACCCGCGCAGCAGCGTCTTGACGCCGTCCTGCCGCCCTACCATGCGCGCGCCTGGAAAGCGGCTGCGCATCCGCACCAGGAATTCGTCGAAAACGCGGTTTTTCTGGTGGCTGTATACCGCCATGCCCTTGTAGTCCATCGACAAGCGCAGTCCCTCTATCTCGATGCCGGCGAAATGCGGCACCAGGAAGATGATGCGCCGGGCGCCCTGGGCGCGCGCGTGCTCTCCGCCTTCGATGCGCACGATGCGCCGGATGCGCTCTTCGGAACCCCACCAGACGATACCCGCCTCGAAAAAACCTCTGCCGATGGCGCGGAAATGAGCCCGCAACACCGCCTCGTGGCGTGCTTTGTCCCATCCCGGAAAACATAGCGCCAGATTGGCTCGCGCCACTTCCCGCCGCTCGCGGCCGAAGACCATGAATGCGAGACCGGCGACCGCCCCGATGCGCGCCAGAACTGCGAGGGGCAGAAAGTGCAGCAGCCAGAACAAGCCAATGGCGAGGCGAGTCAGCATCAGCCCTGCGCGCCTTTCGCAGCAGCGCTTGCGCCGGGAGGCGGGGCGCCGGCCGGCGCCTTATAACGGTTATAGCTCCACAGGTACTGCGCGGGGCAGCGCCTGACCCGCTGCTCGATCGCTGCATTGAGGCGACGCGCGCCCTGTCGGCCCGACAGGTCATCTTCCACGAGCGTGAAATCGAGCGAATAACCGCGGCCATTCGGCAGCCGTTCCGCGGCGGTCATGATGACTGTTGCGCCGGTGGCTTCGACGAGCCGCCCAACCAGGGTCATCGTAAACGCAGGACGCCCGAAGAATTGCGCCCACGCGCCTTCGCCGACACCGGGCACCTGATCGGGCAGGATGCCGACCGCTTCGTTGCGCCTGAGGGCTTTGAGTAGCCGGCGCACGCCGCTGAGGCTGACCGGTGCCAGGAGCACGCTGTCGCGGCCGCGCCCGACTTCGATGAGCGGCTGCAAACTTCGTATCTTCGGCGGTCGGTACAGCACGGTGATCGGATTGCGTTGTGCCAGCCACAAGGCGGCAATGTCGAAACAGCCGACATGCGGCGTAAGGTAGATGATCCCCTTGCCGCGCCGTTCCGCTTCCTCGACCAGCGAAAGCGACTGAACGGACATGACCAACTTGCGCACTTCAGACGCCGGACGGAACCACACGGGCATCAGCTCGGTTCCAGCCTTGCCGGATTCGGCAATGCA
>JBOIFZ010000047.1:0-20830 GCA_050741735.1 Burkholderiales bacterium | reverse complement strand
TGGATGCGACCCCGGAGCGGGATGCATCGTGGCGAATATGCGCGTGCTTGTGCGTGCCTCCGCGGTCACATCCCCGGAGGGGCCCCTGTTCCGCGCTCCGGCGTCCCTAGCAGTCATCCGCACCTGGCGCAACGCGCATCGTCGGACTTATGCAGAGCCTCCCTAGAGGGCACAGGGGAAAAAGGCCCGTGAATTTGCTGGCCTTTGTTTCCTCTGTGCCCGCTGCAGCAAATGCTTCTGCTTATTTCGCGTTCATCAGCGCAACCGTCACATCCAGCATCCGGTTGCTGAAGCCCTGGATTTGTGGCTCCCGCCGCCCGCTTCGCGCGCTTAACCTGGCGCGCCGGCGCGCCAGATTAGCGTCCGCCGCAACGAGTGGGGCGATGGATACCGTCATCATCTCGCATTCATCAGCGCAACCGTCACATCCAGCATCCGGTTGCTGAAGCCCCACTCGTTGTCATACCAGGAACATACCTTCACCAGCGTACCATCCGACACTTTTGTGAGCGTCGAATCGAAAACCGAAGAAGCCGGATTGTGGTTGAAGTCGACCGACACCAGGGGCTCCTTGTTGTACTCCAGGATGCCCTTGAGGTCGGACTCTGCGGCCTGTTTCACCGCGTTGTTTACTTCTTCCACCGTGGTCGGGCGCTTGGCGACGAACGCGAGGTCGACCAGCGATACGTTGATGGTCGGGACGCGAATCGCGAAGCCGTCGAGCTTGCCGTTCAGTTCCGGCAGCACCAGGCCCACCGCTGCTGCGGCGCCTGTCTTGGTCGGAATCATCGACATGGTCGCGGAGCGCGCGCGGCGCAGGTCGGTGTGATACACGTCGGTCAGCACCTGGTCGTTGGTGTAGGCGTGTATGGTTGTCATCAGGCCGTTGACCACGCCGATGCGGTCGTTCAGCGCCTTGACCAAGGGCGCCAGGCAGTTGGTTGTGCAACTGGCATTGGAGATCACCGTGTGCGCCGCTTTCAGCGTCTGGTGATTTACGCCGTACACCACGGTCGCATCCACGTCCTTGTCGCCCGGCGTGGAGACGATGACCTTCTTTGCGCCCGCGCTTAGATGCTCGCCGGCTTTGGCCTTGCTGGTGAAGAGCCCGGTGCACTCGAGCACAATGTCCACGCCGAGTTCTTTCCACGGCAATTCGGCCGGATTCCGCTGCGCGCACACTTTGATCCTGTCGCCGTTGACGACAAGGAAATCCCCGTTGGCCGCAACGCTGCCCGGAAACTTGCCGTGTACCGTATCGTATTTGGTGAGGTGCGCATTGATCTTCGCATCACCGAGGTCGTTGATCGCGACGATCTGGATGTCGTGTTTCTTGCCGCCCTCGTAGTGGGCACGCAGGATGTTGCGGCCGATGCGCCCGTAGCCGTTGATTGCAACCCGGATGGCCATGAACGGAGTCCCCTGAAAAATCGGAATTTTACTGTACTACGCCGCCGACTCCCAGCAATGATGCGACGCGGTGGCGAACGTGATTGCGCTGCGCGGGTGTGTCTCCTATAGTGGGAGAAGCGGCCGCCCTTCGGCGGCAGCGGCAACAATCACCAAGACCGCTCTGGAACGCCGGCGACAGGCGTCGGTGCGACGTTCGTAAACAATGACACCTGGAGGAGCAAATGAAGCAGTCCACGAATAGGCTTACCTTAACCGCGTTGACGCTTGCGAGCACGCTGGCGTTCTCCGCTTTTTGCCGTGCAGCCGAAGTGGAAGTCCTGCACTGGTGGACTTCCGGCGGCGAGGCCAAGTCGGTCGCCGAATTGAAGAAAATCCTCGAAGCCAAGGGCTACAAATGGAAGGACTTTGCGGTTGCCGGGGGCGGCGGGGAGAACGCCATGACGGTGCTGAAGGCGCGCGTGGTGTCCGGCAAGCCGCCGACTGCCGCACAGGTGAAAGGCCCGTCGATTCAGGAGTGGGGACGAGAGGGAGTGCTTACTAATCTCGATGACGTCGCCAAGGGTGCAAACTGGGACGGTCTGCTCCCGGCGGTGGTCAGCAACGTCATGAAGTACCAGGGCCACTACGTGGCGGTACCGGTCAACGTGCACCGGGTGAACTGGATGTGGGTCAATCCGGAAGTATTCAAGAAGGCCGGCGCCAAGATACCGACGACCTGGGAGGAATTCGCGGTCGCTGCCGACAAGATCCAGAAGGCAGGGTTCATCGCGGTTGCGCACGGCGGACAGCCCTGGCAGGACGCCACCGTGTTCGAGTCGGTCGCGCTCGGGGTCGGGGGTGCCGACTGGTACAACCGCGCCTTCGTCAATCTGGACGCCAGCGCGCTCAACAGCCCGACAATGGAAAAGTCGTTCGCGACGCTGCGCACCGTGCAAAAAGCTATCGACAAGGACGCCGCCAACCGCGACTGGAACCTCGCCACCGCGATGATAATCAACGGCAAGGCGGCGATGCAGTTCATGGGCGATTGGGCCAAGGGCGAGTTCACTGCCGCCGGTAAGTCGCCGGGCAAGGATTACGTCTGCTTGCCGGCCCCGGGCACCAAGGGCGCGTTCACCTTCAATATCGACAGCTTCATCATGTTCGAACTGAAGACCGCCGATGCCAAGGAAGCACAGTGGGCGCTGGCCTCCTCGATCATGGAGCCGCAGTTCCAGGAGGTGTTCAACCTGAACAAGGGCTCGATCCCGGCACGCACCGGAATGTCCATGGACAAGTTCGACCAGTGCGCCAAGGATTCTTCCGCGGAATTCGGGTCGAGCGCCAAGTCCAAGAAACTGGTACCGAGCTGGGCTCACGGCATGGCCATGCCGGCTTCGGTTCAGGGCGCAATGTTCGACGTCGTGACCCAGTTCATGAATTCGAACATGACGCCGAAGGCAGCGGCCGAAAAAATGGCTGCCGCGGCAAAATCCAAGTAAGCCGCCAAACCTGAGGCGCGGCGGGCGCGGGCCCGCTGCGCCTGCCCGCCAAGGGAGGGCAGTTGCAGTCATCGGCCTCAGCACAGGCCGGCGCGGTCGCGTCGGTGGTGACGCCCCGGCGCAGCCTGCTCGATGTCATCGAGCTCGCGCTTCCCAGGGTTGTCCTCGGACCCACGCTGCTGATAAGCCTCTTCTTCGTTTACGGTTTCATACTCTGGACTGGCTGGCTGGCGTTCACCGAGTCGCGCATGCTGCCGCGCTACGAATTTGCCGGCTTGGTGCAGTACATCTCGCTGTTCGGCAACGACCGCTGGTGGGTGGCGGTGCGCAACCTGGCGGTGTTCGGCAGCCTGTTCATATTCGTTTGCCTGGCCTTTGGATTGCTGATGGCCATACTGCTCGACCAGCGCATCCGCGCGGAGGGCTTCCTGCGCTCCATTTATCTCTACCCGATGGCGCTATCGTTCATCGTCACCGGCACCGCATGGAAGTGGATACTCAATCCCGGCCTGGGATTCGAGCGCGTGGTGCAGCAGTTAGGGTTCAGCAATTTCACGTTCGACTGGCTGGTGAACCCGAAGATGTCGGTCTACGCCGTGGTAATCGCGGGCGCCTGGCAGTCTTCGGGTTTCGTGATGGCGCTGTTCCTGGCGGGTCTGCGCGGCATCGACGAATCCATCATCAAAGCAGCACAGGTGGACGGTGCGAGCATGCCGCGTATCTACTGGAGCATCATCATTCCCAGCCTGCGGCCGGTATTCTTCAGCGCCTTCATCATCCTCGCCCACATCGCCATCAAGAGCTTCGACCTGGTGATGGCCCTGACCGGCGGCGGGCCCGGTTTCTCCTCGGACATGCCGGCTACTTTTATGTACGCGTTCGGCTTCACCCGCAATCAGATCGGCCTGGGCGCGGCGAGCGCGATGATGATGATGATGACCGTGGCCGCGGTGGTCGTGCCGCTGATGTACTCGGAGCTTAGGAGGCAGCGCCGTGGCTGACCATGTGCAGGCACAGGTCGCCGGGTCGCAGGTACTCGGCCGCTTCGTTGTCTATGGGCTGCTGGTGCTACTGGCCCTGTACTACCTGATGCCGCTGTTCGTGATGCTCAGCACTTCTGTCAAGACGCTGAACGACATCCGCGGCGGCAATCTGATCGCGCTGCCGGCGGACATCACCTTCGAAGCGTGGGCGAAGGCATGGTCGAGCGCCTGCACCGGGGTCGATTGCAGCGGCCTCAGAGGAAATTTCTGGAACTCCGTCAGCTTCGTGGTGCCGGCGGTGCTGATCTCAACGTTGATCGGCGCGTTCAACGGCTATGTGCTCACCATGTGGCGTTTTCGCGGCAGCGACACGATCTTCACGCTGCTCTTGATAGGCTGCTTCATACCCTTCCAGGTAGTGCTGCTGCCGATGGCGCAGACGCTGGGAGTGCTCGGCATCGCCAATTCCACATCGGGCCTGATCTTCGTGCACGTCGTATACGGGCTGGCATTCACTACGCTGTTCTTCCGCAACTTCTACGTGTCGGTGCCCGATGAACTGGCGAAAGCCGCACGCATCGACGGCGCCGGGTTTTTTCGCATCTTCTGGCGCATCATCCTGCCGCTGTCGCCGCCGATCATCGTGGTGTGCGTGATCTGGCAGTTCACCCAGATCTGGAACGATTTCCTGTTCGGCGTGGTGTTCTCCTCCGGCGAACGCCAGCCGATCACCGTGGCGCTCAACAACCTGGTGAATACCTCGACCGGTGTCAAAGAGTACAACGTGGACATGGCTGCGGCGATCATCGCCGCGCTGCCCACGCTTTTCGTATATGTCGTTGCCGGCAAGTATTTCGTGCGCGGACTTACCGCGGGCGCGGTGAAGGGCTGAGAAAGAGGAGAAAAGTGTCTTCGCTCGCCGTCAGAAACGTGCGCAAGGTCTTCGGCAATGTCGAGGTGCTGAAGGACATCGACCTGGAAATCGAATCGGGCGAATTCCTGATCCTGGTCGGCCCTTCGGGTTGCGGCAAGTCGACATTGCTCAACATCATCGCCGGACTCGACTCCGCGACCTCGGGGGATGTCGTCATCGGCGATCGCGTGGTCAACAACCTGAGCCCGAAGGATCGCGACATCGCCATGGTGTTCCAGTCCTACGCGCTGTACCCGAACATGACCGTGCGCAAGAATATCTCCTTCGGTCTGGAGATGCGGCGCATGCCGAAGCGCCAGCAGGACGAAATCGTCGATCGCGTCGCCAAGATCCTGCAGATGGGGCACCTGCTCGACCGCAAGCCTTCGCAGCTTTCCGGCGGCCAGCGCCAGCGAGTGGCGATGGGCCGGGCGATCGCGCGCGATCCGCGGCTGTTCCTGTTCGACGAACCGCTGTCCAACCTTGACGCCAAGTTGCGTGTGGAAATGCGCATGGAGATCAAGCTTTTGCACGAGCGGCTCAAGGCCACCATCGTCTACGTCACGCACGATCAGATCGAAGCCATGACGCTGGGCAGCAAGATCGCGGTCATGCACGGCGGCGAGATCCGCCAGTTCGGATCGCCTCAGGAAATCTACGACCAGCCTGCGGACCTGTTCGTCGCCGGCTTCATCGGCTCGCCGTCGATGAACTTCATCAAGACCGAGGCGGTGGAGCACTTGGGCAGCGTCGGGGTGCGGCTGCAGACGGCGGATGAAACCTTCGTGCTGCCCGTGCACGACGCGGAAAAGGCGCTGCGTTCCTGTATCGGCACGGAACTGATCCTCGGTATCCGCCCGGAACTGATCACCGACAACGCCAGCAGCCAGCGTTTCGGCCGCAACGTCCACACCCACACCTGCAAGGTGGAACTGGTGGAACCGACCGGGCCGGATACGCTGGTATTCATCCGCATCAACGGAGAAGTCGTGTGCTGCCGCGTGCGCCCCGAGCAGGCGTGCCTGGCCAACGATTCGATGGAACTGGCGTTCAATCTGTCGAAGGCGGTTTTCTTCGACCCGAAGACCGAGAAACGCATCGTCTGAAGTGATCCGGCCCGGACACGTGATCAGGGCAGGCCGGGGTTCTGCGTATCGCGTGGATTGGGGCGGCTGTAGCGAATCTTGAGCACGATGACCGTAGCCGAGAGAATCAGCGTGACGACGTTGGCCAGGATCACCGGCACCGACCCGATCATGATGCCGTAGATCAGCCACAGAATCACGCCGGCGCTGAAGATCAGCAACATCCTGGCGGAAACATCCTTGCCGGACTTGGTAGCGTACATCTTCAGTGCCTGCGGAACGAAAGCGATGGTCGTCAGCGCTCCGGCCAGGAATCCGATCGCGTCGGTTATGCCCATCATGAATTCAGCGTGTGCGGAAAAGCGTGGCCAGCCCGCGCAGGGCGGGCGTTTCCGCCAGGATCACGTAAGTCGGGACCGCCGCGACGTAAGCAGAGAAACGGCCTTTGCGCTCGAAACGGGCGCGGAACGGCGAATGTACAAAATACTCGCCAAGCATGGGTACGATTCCGCCGCCGATATAGCATCCCGCGCGTGCGCCGAGCGTTACTACGAGATTGGCCGCCGCCGCCCCCAGGATGGCGCAGAACATGTCGAGCGCTTCGCGGCAATGTACTTCGTTCCCGGCGAGTGCGGCCTCGGTGATCTGCGCCGGGCTCAATGCCTGCGCCGTTACGCGGTCCAGCGCGCACAAGCCCTGATAGAGGTTCGCGAGACCCATACCGCTCACCACGCGCTCGGTCGAAACATGCTCGAAACGCTGCATCAGCCAGCGCAGGATTTCGATCTCGCGCTCGGTCGTCGGGCTGAATGCGGTGTGCCCGCCTTCCCCCTGCAACGCGATCCAGCCCTCGCCCGCGGGAAGCAGCCCGGACACGCCCAGGCCGGTTCCCGGTCCGATCACCGCAATCGCGGTTCCTGTTACCGGCTTGTCACCTCCGACTTGTCTCAGCTCGTGCGACTGCAGCGTGGGCACCGACAGCGCAAGCGCGGTGAAATCGTTGATCATATACAGCCGATCGAGCGCCAGAGCCTGGCGCGTCCTCTCGATCGAGAATCCCCAGGGTCCATTGGTCAACTGCACGAAATCGCCGGTGATGCCGGTGGCGGCATCGAGCGCGGCTTCGCGAATCCCGGGGTTGCCGTGATCGGCAAGGTAGCGGCGGATCGCCTGCTCGAGGCCCTCGAACTCGGCGCAGCGCATCACCTGCTCCTGCTGCGGCTGGCTGGAGCCGTCGGCGACCAGCGCGAAACGTGCATTGGTCCCGCCGATGTCACCGACCAGCCGCAACGCTCTGCCCATCGCTACTCCTCATTCGGACCGGTACGGGCGCCGTCCGGCTTCCGTTACAGGACGCCTTTGACGGCCTTGACCACGCCCTCGACGGTGACACCAAAAAACTTGAAGAGATCGCCGGCCGGCGCCGACTCGCCAAAACGATCCAGCCCGACCACCGCGCCATCCAGTCCAACGTATTTGCGCCAGTAGCCGGTGACACCCGCTTCCACCGCCACGCGTTTGACCCCCTTGGGCAGGACTGCGTCTTTGTAGGCTGCATCCTGACGATCGAAAACGCTGGTACTCGGCATCGAAACCACGCGCACCGCGATGTCTTGTCCTTCCAGTTCCTTTCTCGCACCCATCGCCAGCGCCACTTCCGAACCGGTGGCGATGATCACCGCCCGCGGCCTGTCGGCATCGGCGAGAACGTAAGCTCCGCGTCCAATCAGCGCGATCTGGTCCGGGCTGCGCGCCTGGAAAGGCAGGTTCTGGCGCGAGAACAGCAGGCTGGCCGGCCCGTCCCGTCGTTCGATCGCGGCGATCCACGCTACGGCCGACTCCACCGAGTCGCACGGACGCCACACGTCCATGTTCGGTATCAGCCTCAGGCTCGCCGCGTGCTCGATCGATTGATGGGTGGGTCCATCTTCGCCCAGGCCAATCGAGTCGTGGGTGAACACGAACAGACTGCGGATTTTCATCAGCGCCGCCATGCGCAGCGCGTTCCTGGAGTAATCGGAGAACGTCAGGAAGGTACCGCCGTAGGGGATCAGGCCGCCGTGCAGCGTTATCCCGTTCATGATCGCGGACATGCCGAACTCGCGCACGCCGTAATAAATGTAGTTGCCGCCGCCGTCCTTCGAGACGGCTTTGGATCCGGACCAGAGCGTGAGATTGGAACCGGCGAGGTCGGCGGAACCGCCGACAAGCTCCGGCAGCAACGGCGCCAGGTTTTCGATCGCGTTCTGCGACGCCTTGCGGCTGGCAATAGATTCTGCCTTCGCGTTGACCCTGGCGAGCAAGTCTTGCGCGCGCGTGCGCCACTGATTCGGCAACTCGCCGTTCACCCGTCGGGTGAATTCGCCAGCTTGGTTCGGAAAGGCCATGGCGTAAGCGGCGAACTTCCGCTTCCAGCCGTCTTCCAGTTCGGCGCCTTGCGCCCGCGCATCCCAGCCGGCGTAGATGTCCTGCGGGATTACGAACGGGGGATATTTCCAGCCGATGTTCTCGCGGGTCGCGGCAACTTCCTTGTCGCCCAGCGCCGCGCCATGCGCTTCGTGGCTGCCGGCCTTGTTCGGCGAGCCCTTGCCGATCACCGTCCTGCAGCAGATCAGGCTCGGCTTGCCGGTGGCTTGCCTGGCCTGGACGATCGCAGCATCCACCGCGGCGACGTCGTGGCCGTCGACGTCACGCAGCACATGCCAGCCGTAGGCTTCGAAACGCTTCGGCGTGTCATCGCCGAACCAGCCGCTGACGTGGCCGTCGATGGAAATGCCGTTGTCGTCGTAGATAGCGATCAGCTTGCCCAGGCCCAGCTTACCGGCAAGCGAACAGGCTTCGTGCGAAATGCCTTCCATCAGGCAACCGTCGCCGACGAAGACGTAAGTGCGGTGATCGACGATGTCGTGACCGGGTCGGTTGAATTCGGCGGCGAGCAGTTTTTCGGCGATGGCCATTCCAACTGCATTGGCCAGCCCCTGGCCGAGAGGGCCGGTGGTGGTCTCCACTCCCGGGGCCATGCCGTACTCGGGATGGCCGGGAGTCATCGAATGCAACTGTCGGAAGCGCCGGATCTCGTCCATCGGCAACGGATAGCCGGTGAGATGCAGCAGCGCGTACAACAGCATCGAGCCGTGGCCGTTGGACAGCACGAAGCGGTCGCGGTCGGGCCATTTGTGATTGGCCGGATTGTGGCGAAGATGGTGTTTCCACAAGACCTCGGCGATCTCCGCCATGCCCATCGGCATGCCGGGGTGGCCGGAATTGGCCTTCTGCACCGCGTCCATCGCCAGCGCGCGGATCGCGTTGGCAAGATCCTTCCTGGTTGCCATGACTGCCCTTCGGGAACACAAAAAATCCCGGCAAACCGGGATCGAGAATACCGGTATTCTAGCCCGGATAATTCATCGGGACGCCGGACTACTCCTCGGCGCGGCGCGGCAGCTTGATGCCGAGCTGCTTGAGCTTGCGATAGAGGTGAGTGCGCTCCAAGCCGACCCGGTCGGCCACGCGGCTCATGTTGCCGCCCTCGCGACCGAGGTGATACTCGAAGTAGACGCGCTCGAAGGCATCGCGCGCCGCGCGCAGCTCGCGGTCCAGCGGCAGCGACTGCGCGGGGCTGGGAAGCGGGGCCTCGAGCGTGGCAAACGCGTTGGTGACATCGGCAACGCCGATCTCGGCTCCGCGCGTGAGCTGGGCCACGGTCTTCACCACGCTTTCGAGCTGAACCAGATTGCCGGGCCAATGGTAATTACGGAGGGCATTCAACGCCGCGGTATTGAACGCTCGTGGCGGCGCTTCCTTCGCCTCGATCGCCCGCGACAGCACCAGGTTGGCAAGCTCGGGAACGTCTTCGGCGCGCTCGCGCAGCGCAGGCACGCGCACGATCACGCCGGCAAGCAGCGCATACAGCCTCGTATCGAAGGCGCCGCTCGCTACCAATTCGGCCAGCGACGCCGAAGTCGAGGAAACAATACGCGTGTTATAGCGATCCAGCTTGAGCGTCTGTCCCAACAGGCTCTTCTGCTGGCCGCGTGAAAGCGCATCGATGTCGCGCAGGTACAGGATGCCCTCGGCCGCCTGTCCGACGACGTTGTTCCCGGCCTGGTCGAATGCAGCAAGATCCTCCGGTGCCACCCACGCCGTGTTGGGCTGGTGCAGCAGGCGCGCGCACTGTTCCATCCCGGACCCCGGTTCGCCGACAAATAGCGCAGGCGATTTCAATGTGCGCAAACGCTCGAGCTGGGCGCGCAATTGATCGACTGCACGCGACTTGCCGACCGTGGCGAGCACCACCGGCACGCCGGCCCTGGGCGCGCCCTGCTTGAGCGCCGTGCCGACGGTGGAAAGCAGCTTCTGTAACGCGATCGGTTTTTCCAGGAAGGCGTAAGCACCGATGCGGGTCGCCTCCACAGCAGTGTCGATGGTGCCGTGGCCCGACATCATCACCACCGGCATGGTGAGCTGCCCGGTGCTCGCCCATTCCTTCAGCAGCGTGATACCGTCGGTATCGGGCATCCAGATGTCGAGAAGCACCAGATCCGGACGCACGCGGCCGCGGATCTGGCGCGCCTCGCTGGCATTCTGCGCCAGCCGCACCTGATGGCCCTCATCGCGCAGAATCTCCGAAAGCAGTTCGCGGATGCCGACTTCGTCGTCCACTACCAGGATCTGGCTCATCTTCCCGCCTGCCTGTTGGCCCGCAGAGCGGCCGCTTCGGCCGGCGCCAGCGGCAGCGTCACGGCAACGCTGGCCCCGCACGACGGCAGATTGACGATTGCGATACTGCCGCTGTGTTCTTCCACAATCTTCTTGACGATTGCCAACCCGAGTCCCGTGCCTTTGGCCTTGGTGGTGACATAAGGCTCGAACGCCCTGCCCATCATTGCCTCGGGAAAACCGGGACCGTTGTCCTCGATGGTGAGCCGCACGCCGTTTCGAGCGGCATCGGTGCGCAGCAGGATGCGCGGTACGGCAACGTCCGCGACCGCCTGCTCGGCATTCTGGAGCAGGTTGTGAATTACCTGGCGCAGCTTCGCGGCATCGCCCGAAATGTGCGGCAAATCAGCGGCCAGGTCGAGTTGTAATGACGGGCGCGACGACTCGTACAGTCCGAGCACGTCGCGGATGAGCTGATTCAGGTCCAGCGCCTGCAGGTCGGCTTCGGGTGAGCGCGCATACTGGCTGAATGCGTCCACCATGCCCTTGAGCGCCGCCACTTGGTTGACGATGGTCTGGGTGGAGCTCTGCAGAATTTCAGCTTCCTGCTCACTGAGCTTGTCGGCAAGCCGACGCTGCAGCCGCTCCGCCGAAAGCTGGATCGGCGTGAGCGGATTCTTGATCTCGTGAGCGAGCCGCTGCGCTACCTCGCCCCAGGCTGCGAGCCGCTGCGCCTGCAGCAAACGGGTGATGTCGTCGAACACCAGCACCATTCCGGATTCCGCGCCGGCGGCGAGCCGTGAGCCTCGCAACAGCAGTACCTGCGTGCCCGCGGCGCCGGATAGTTCGGCCTGCTGTTCCCAGACCTCCGGGCGCGCCTGCCGGAACGCTTCGTCCACGATCTGGCCGACCGCCGCGAGACGCGGCTCGTGCTCCGCCCATTCATGCGGATGCGTGCCGATCAGCGCGCCGACGTCGACGCCAAGAATTTCGACTGCACTGAGATTGGCGGAGCGCAACCGGAATTCCGAGTCGAAAGACATCACGCCCGTCGACAGATTGCCGAGCACGCTTTCGAGGTAGGCCTTGGCAGCGGCGAGCTGCTCCTGGTGGCGCTGCGCCTCGGCGCGTGCGTCGGCAAGCTGCATGGTCATGGTATTGAATGATTCGGTCAGCAGGCCCAGCTCGTCGTGGGTCTTGACCGTGTGGCGCAGGCTGAAATCGCCCTGCGCAACCGCACGCGTGCCGGCGGCCAGGATGCCCAGCGGTGCAGACAGACGCTCGCTGAACATGATCGCCAAGAGCAGCGCGGAGAGCAGTGCCAGCAGCAGCGACAACGTCAGCGTCAGCGCGAAAAGACGCTGCAGGCCCTGGCGCGACAGCGACAGTTCCTGGTAATCGCGGTAGATCTCCTGAACGGTCTCGGCGTCGCGCGCCAGTTGCGGCGGCACGGGTTGCACCAACTGCAGCAGCGAGGTGGCGCCGGACACGTCGTTCAACGGCACCAGCACCCGCAGTTGTAGCCCGCCTTCGCCGACCGCCTCGATGGCACTGTAGGGTTGCTGCATTCGCACCTGCCGCACCACCGAAGGCGAGGGCAGTTCCGGAACCAGGCCGGCGGGGTTGGCGCCTGAGAAGGCGATAACCGAACCGTCGGGGCCGAGTAAAGTGGCCTCGTGCACGGTCGCCTTCTCGCGCAGCGTGTTGAGCGTGGCCAGACGGCGCTGTGGCGTGCGTTCGGTGAGTTCCAGAGTCATCAACTCGGCTTTGGCACGCAACTCCCTGAGCATGTTGTCGAGGGTGACCCGGCCCAGGCTCAAGCCGCCTTCCAGCGCCTTGTCCACCCTCACGTCGAACCAGGACTCGATCGACCGCGATAAGAACTGCACCGACACACCGTACACCAGAGCACCCGGCAGCACCGCCACCAACGCAAACAGCAGCACCAGCCGCAGCGTAAGCTTGGAGCCGAATACCCGCGCCTTGAGGCGCCGGCGCAGCAACATCAACTGGTATCCGACTACCAGCATGAGCACCAGCACCAGTCCCACGCCCAGACCCAGCAGTAGCGGCAGGTCGCCGGAGAACAGCGGCGTATCGGCGCTGGCGCTGGAAAGCAGGTACAGCATGATGGCGCCGAGCAGCAGCACCAGCGCGATCAGGAACTTCATGCCGCGGCTCATCAACGTACGCCTGAGGATGCGTGCAAAGACAGTCATCGCTTCAGGGTCCAGCGAAACCACTCGGAGGCGAGGTTCCAGTCGCGCGAAGCGAGCGCATTGATCTGGAACGGCTTGGGTAACTGCGAGACGTCGAGTTGCATGCGGATTGCGGCCTCGTAGACCTTGTCCTCGTCCAGTGCATCGGCATCGACCACGAAACGCGGACGCACTCGCCCGAGCAGCGCTAACGCGTCGTGCAGCGTGTCGAAATTCTGATGCAGTGCACCGAAGCTCAGACGGTACTGGCGCGTGAGCGCGTTGTAGGACAACCGGTAATGCAGCTCCAGTTCCGCCACCGACTTGTTCCACAGGTAAGCGGTATACCAGCGCGGATATATGAGTTCGAATTCGACGACGAAATGCAGCGGCAAGCCCTTATTCAGCGCGTCCTCGAGGGTGGGAGTGAGTCCGACTTCGAAGTTGGCCTCGAGATAATACTCGCCGCCGTTGACAGAGAGTTCCGCCGACTTGACGTGAATTCCCTCGGTCGTCGCCAGGGCCGCGTCGCACCATAGCGCAAGCACGGCGGACAACCAGCGCAGCGAGTTAATTTTTCTGCAGGAGGGCGTAATAAAAACCATCGTGCTCGTTTTCCGGGAGCAGCAGTCCGTCGCGCCCCGGCATCGCACCCAGAATACGCGCGTCCGGGTGCCGCGCCGCGAACCCGCCGATCCTCTCCTGGTTCTCCTCCATGAAAATCGAGCAGGTCACGTAGAGCAATTTACCACCGCAGCCGAGGACCTTCCACAACGCTTCGAGCAAACGCTGCTGCTGTTCGGCAAAACGCTGCACGTCGCCGGGTTGGCGCAGCCATTTGATGTCCGGATGGCGCCGCACCACCCCCGAGGCCGTGCACGGCGCATCGAGCAACACCCGGTCGAACGACCTGTTATCCCACCAGGCTTGGGTCGCCGCGGCATCGGCGCAGGCGACACGCGCACTCAGGCCGAGGCGCTCCAGGTTCGAGCTCACGCGCTTGAGGCGGGCCGGATCGGCATCGAGCGCGGTCATGTCCAAGTCGACGAGCTCGAGCATGTGCGCGGTCTTGCCTCCGGGCGCAGCGCAGGCATCCAGCACGCGCATGCCGTCGCTAAGATCAAGCAGCCGCGCAGCGAACTGCGCCCCAGCATCCTGCACCGACACCACGCCCTCGCCGAACCGCGGCAGTTGCTCGACCGGCACCGGGCGCAGCAAAGTGAGCGCGCCGCCTTCGAGCATGCGCGCACCCAGTCCCGCCCGCTCCAGCTCATGCAGGTATTCCTGCGGCGTGCTGCGCCGCCGATTGACCCTCAGCGTCATCGGCGGATGCGCGTTGCCGGTCTCCAGAATATTTTGTACTTCGGACGGGAAGTCGCGCCGCAGCCGCTCGATCCACCATGCGGGATACGAGTAGTGTCCTGCGTCGGTGCTGTCTGCTTCCTTCAGCAGCGCGGTACGGCCGCGCTGGAAATTGCGCAGTAGCGCGTTGACGAACGCCTTTACGTGGCGGCCGCCGATTTGCGCCGCGCACTCCACCGCGTGATCAACAACGGCGTAGGGCGCGGCCTCGCTGTATTCCAGCTGGTACAGCGCGACCAGCAACAGTGTTTGCAGCTCCCGGTCCTCCACCCGCCTGGGCGCCAACTGCGACAACACCGCGCGCAACCTGCCCAGATGCCGCAACGTCCCGTAGCAGAGATCCTGTATCGCTCCCCGTTCGGCGCGCGTGAGCGCGTGGGCCCGTTTCCACGCCGCTTCCAGCGCGTGATTCAGGCTTCTTCCGGCAAGCACCGCTGCCACGGTTTGCGCTGCAATGCGTTGGACGTTGCGCACCGCGGTCCGGGGATCAGGCGCCGAAGCGCTCGCCGGCGGCGAGCGACAGTCCGTGCAGGAAATCCGCGGCCGCAAGGCGCTTTCCGCCCGCACGCTGCAACTCGGTGGCACGTAACGCGCCGTTTCGGCAGGCGACGACGATGCCCTGTACATCGGCACGAAGGATGGTCCCGGGCGGTGCGGGCGAACCCGGCGCGACCGCGGCGCGCCAGACCTTTACCGGTTCGCCGTGCAGCGTGGAATAAGCGCCGGGGAAGGGATTGAACGCGCGCACCTGGCGATCCACTTCGACCGCCTCGCGGCGCCAGTCGATCGCCGCTTCGTCCTTGGTGATCTTGGGGGCGTAGGTCACGCCGGCTTCGCTTTGCGGCACGGCTTTGAGCGTCCCGTCCGCAATTGCCGGGAGCACTTCGAGGATGCAGCGCGCGCCGAGCGCCGCGAGTTTGTCGTGTACGGTTACCGCGGTGTCCTCCGCGGCAATCGGGATGCGCCGCATCAGATAGACCGGACCGCTGTCCAGTCCTTCCTCCATGCGCATGATCGAGATACCGGTCTCGCTGTCGCCCGCCAGGATGGCGCGCTGGATCGGCGCGGCGCCACGCCAGCGCGGCAGCAGCGAGGCGTGGATATTGATGCAACCTGCCGGATACAGTTCGAGCACCGCGTGCGGAAGGATCAGCCCGTAGGCGGTCACCACCATCGCCTGCGCGCCAGCAGCATGCAGGCGCGCCAGCAGTTGCTCATCCTTGAGCGTCTGCGGCTGCAAGAGAGGGAGCCGAGCCCGTTCGGCGAGTTGCTTGACTTCACCGGCCGCGAGCTTCAGACCGCGGCCGGCAGGCCGGGCCGGCCGGGTCAGCACCAGCACGATCTCATGGCCGGCTTCGATCAGCGCCTGCAGCGCGCTCGCGGCGAACGCCGGCGTGCCGGCAAATACGATCCGCATCAGAGCGTCTGCCGCTGCTGCTTCTTCAGCTTACTCAGGATGCGGGTCTGCTTGAGGCGCGACAGGTATTCGACGAAGACCTTGCCTTTGAGATGATCCATTTCATGCTGTATACACACCGACAACAGTCCGGTGGCCTCGATCGTGAAGAACTTGCCGTCCAGATTGAGCGCCCGCACCTTTACCCACTCGGCGCGCGCGATCTTCTCGAAGATTCCGGGTACCGACAGGCAGCCCTCTTCGCAATCGGACTGGCCCCGCGCCGCGAGGATCTGCGGGTTAATCAGCACCAGCAACTGGTCCCTGGTCTCGGAGAGGTCGATCACGATGAGTTGTTTGTGCACGTCCACCTGTGTGGCCGCCAGGCCCACACCCGGCGCCGCATACATGGTCTCGGCCATGTTCCTCGCCAACCGGCGAATTTCGTCGTCGACCACGGCCACTGGCTTGGCCACTTTATGCAGCCGCGGGTCGGGGTAGCGAATGATTGGGAGAATCGCCATAATTGCTTGCTAATTTAATAAACTAGATGCAGAATTTAAACCAAAGTATCGAGTCTGGCGCCAGGCGGGACTGCAGAACGGGCGAGGGATCCGATTCTGGATCGAGAGAAATGGGGGCCTGAGATGGGCAAATCAATTATATCCCTGCTGCTGTTGCTGACCGCGTGGATGCCGGGAACCAGCGTGGGGGACGAGCTCGCGCTAGCCGAGAGCGCGCCCGATCGCTATGTCGTAGTGAAGGGCGACACGCTCTGGGACATCTCGGCGCGCTTTCTGCGCGATCCCTGGCGCTGGCCGGATATCTGGGGCCTGAACAAGGACCAGATCAAGAATCCCCACTGGATCTACCCCGGCGACATAATCCTGCTTGACTTCACCGGCATGAGCCCGCGGCTGCGTCTGCAGGGCGTCGACGGCGCCACCGACTGGCGTCTGGTGGTCACCAAGCTCAGCCCGTCGATACGCAAACTGGATCTCGCGGCAAGCGCGATTCCCAGCATTCCCATGGCGGCTATCGCGCCTTTCCTCACCAAGCCGCTGGTAATTGGCAAGCGCGAAATGGCCGCCGCGCCGATTCTGGTTGCCGGGCAGGAAAACCGGGTCGTGCTCTCCGCGGGCGATACCGCCTACGCCAAAGGCGTGGTCTGGCAGGATGGCACGGAGTGGAACATCTATCGCCCGGGCCGCGATCTGGTCGACCCGGACACCAGGGAATTGCTCGGACGCGAAGCCGTGCACCTGGGCGAACTGAAAGTAAGCCAGTTCGGCGAAGTCAGCAGGGTTGCGATCACCAAGTCGGTCCTGGAAATCACTCCCGGCGACCGCCTGGTAAAGATCGTGCCAGCGCCGGTGCTGCCCTATATTCCGCGCGCGCCGAGCAAGCAGATAAAAGGCAAGGTGATCGCGTCCCCGCACAGCAGCGTCACGGAAATCGGTCCGCAGATGGTTGTGGTGTTGAACCGCGGCGCACGCGAAGGCCTGGAAACAGGCAATGTACTGGCCCTGTATCGCGATCTGCCCATGGTCAGGCCGGCCGGTTCGACCAATCCGAAAGAGAGAATCAAGCTGCCGCCTGAGCGCTACGGTATCGTGTTCGTATTCCGCGTTTTCGAGAAGGTGTCCTACGCGCTGGTAATGCACACCACGCGGCCGGTCAACCTGCTCGACGTAGTGCAAACGCCCTAGTCCAGCGCCGACGGCGCATGCCGCCGGATCAGGAACTTCTCGCCTGGCTCAAGCTCGGCCTCGTCGCCGAGCTCACCCCTGCTTCCTTTCGCAAGCTGCTCGGCGAATTCGGCGACCCGGAAGCCGTGTGCGCGGCGAACCGCTCTGCGCTCGGGCGGATCGTCCCGAACGAAGTCGCGGATGCCATCCTGCGCGGTCCGGACACCACCCGAGTCGACGTCGCGCTGCGCTGGTTCGAAGAGCCCGGTAACCGCATCATCAGTCTCGCGGATGCGGCCTATCCGCGGCTTTTGCTGGAGATTACCGACCCGCCGCCGCTGCTGTATGTGAAGGGAGATTCAGGATTGCTCGACCGCGCGGCGCTGGCGGTTGTCGGCAGCCGCAACGCCACCCCGCAGGGCAGCGCCAACGCAGAGGACCTCGGCCGCGAACTCTCCGACGGCGGTTTCACGATCGTCAGCGGACTTGCGCTCGGCATCGATGCCGCCGCGCATCGCGGCGGACTTGCCGGCGCGTCCTCTTCACTGGCGGTGGTCGGCACCGGCCTCGATATTGTCTATCCGGCGCGCAATCGCGGTCTCGCGCATCAACTGGCGAAGCAAGGCGCGCTGGTTTCTGAGTTTCCGCTGGGAACACCTGCGCTGTCGGGGAATTTCCCGCGGCGCAACCG
Source organism: Burkholderiales bacterium (assembly GCA_050741735.1). Classification (GTDB taxonomy): domain Bacteria; phylum Pseudomonadota; class Gammaproteobacteria; order Burkholderiales; family JACQAP01; genus JACQAP01. The sequence continues at coordinate 2,961 of JBOIFZ010000047.1, read as the reverse complement.
GCTGATCAGCGGACTGTCGCGCGGCTGTCTGATCGTCGAAGCCGCGCTCAGAAGCGGATCGCTGATCACTGCGCGTTATGCACTGGAGCAGGGGCGCGAGGTGTTCGCGATCCCCGGTTCGATCCACTCGCCGCTTTCGAAGGGTTGTCACCTGCTCATCAAGCAAGGCGCCAAACTGGTCGAATGCAGCAACGATATTCTGGAAGAACTCGGCGCCGCGGTGCGCGTCCAGACCGCAACGCTCGGCGAAGCGGATGTCTCACCCGAGCACGTCGAACTGCTCGCGGCGCTCGGCTTCGACCCGCTCGACCTCGACACGCTATGCGAGCGCAGCGGCTTGACGCCGGAATCCGCTTCGGCGATGCTGTTGACACTGGAACTCGACGGCACCGTCAGCCGGCTACCGGGCGGCAAGTTCCAGCGCGTGCGCTAGCGTCAGGGGCGTCAATACCTCCAGACAGGGGCTCATGTTCGACATACTCGTCTTCCTGTTCGAAAACTACTTTCATGCCGGTGCCTACCCCGATCAACAAACCCTTACCAAGCGCCTGTCCGCTGCCGGTTTCGACACCAGGGACATCACACAGGCCCTGACCTGGCTGAGCGGCCTGGAGCGCGTCGGCTACAGTAACTCCCGCTTTTCCAGCAGCGACGGATTCCGTTTTTACACCGAGCAGGAACTGGCCGGGCTGACGGCCGAGGCGCGCGGCTTCCTGCTCTTTCTCGAGACGGCGGGCGTGATCAAGGCGTTGCAGCGCGAACTCGTCATCGAACGGGTGCTGGCGCTGGATGAGCCCGCAGTGGACCTCGAGAAAGTAAAGCTCATTGTGCTCATGGTGTTGTGGAACCAGAACGAATCGGTGGATTCTCTGGTGCTCGATGAGCTGGTCGCGCCAAATCAGGAACGCTATCTGCAATAACCATCGATTGCTTGAACCAGCGCTTGCTCCGCCGCCGGCAAGTTCTTATCATTCCGCCCTCCGTTTTCGGCCGCACACGCAATGTCCCAAAATCTGCTGATCGTCGAGTCTCCTTCCAAGGCGAAGACTCTCAAGAAGTATCTGGGCCGCGACTTCGATGTCGTCGCCTCGTATGGCCACGTCCGCGACCTGGAGGCCAAGGAAGGCGCGGTGGATCCGGCGGACAACTTCCATATGAAGTACGCGCTGGTCGAAAGGAACAAGAAGCATGTGGACGCAATCGCCAAGGCCGTGGGAAAAGCCGACAGGATTTATCTGGCCACCGACCCGGACCGTGAGGGCGAGGCCATCGCCTGGCACCTCGGCGAGATCCTTAAAGGCAAGAAGCTGCTCAAGAACAAGAAACTTCATCGCGTGGTGTTCTACGAGATCACCGAATCGGCGGTGACCGACGCGGTCGCCAAACCGCGCCAGATTTCCATGCCGCTGGTGAACGCGCAGCAGGCGCGCCGCGCACTCGACCACCTGGTCGGCTTCAAGCTGTCGCCGCTGTTGTGGAAGAAGATCGGCCCCGGGCTGTCCGCCGGCCGGGTTCAGAGCCCGGCGCTGCGGCTCATCGTCGAGCGTGAGCAGGAGATTGAAAAGTTTCAGAGCCGCGAGTACTGGACCATCCATCTCGACAGCCACAAGGAAAAACAGAAATTCGGCGCACGCCTGATTCAATATCGCGACGACAAGGTCGAACAATTCACGATCGTCTCCGACGAGCAACACCGGCAGGTGGTCGCCGACATCGAAAAGACGGCAAAGGGCACGGCCAAGGTAGTGCGCGTCGAGCGCAAACCCAAGAGCCGCCAGCCGGCGGCACCGTTCACCACTTCGACGCTGCAGCAGGAAGCGGTGCGCAAACTGGGCTTCACCACCAAGTACGCGATGGAAACCGCCCAGCAGCTCTATGAAGGTGTGGATATCGGCGGCAGCACCGTGGGTTTGATCACCTACATGCGTACCGACTCGCTGGCGCTTGCCAACGAGGCGCTGCTCGAGTTGCGCAAATACATCCAGAAGAAGTTCGACGCCGATTATCTGCCGCGCGCACCGGTCCAGTACCGCAGCAAGTCGAAAAACGCCCAGGAAGCGCACGAAGCGATTCGCCCGACATCGGTTTTCCGCACGCCGGAATCGATCCGCAAGTACCTGACCTCGGCACAGGCCGCGCTCTACGAAATGATCTGGAAGCGCACGCTTGCGTGCCAGATGACACCGGCCAGATACGATACGACGACGGTGGATCTCGCGGTCGGCCGCGCCGATACACTGTTCCGTGCCACCGGCCAGATTCTGGTGTTTCCCGGATTCATGGCCGTTTACCTCGAAGACGCCGATGACGGGGAGCAGGAAGACGAGGCCAGGCTTCCCCGGCTGGAAGAGAAGGACACCGTTCCAATCGACCGGCTTTTCGGCGAGCAGCATTTCACCCAGCCGCCGCCGCGTTACACCGAAGCAAGCCTGGTAAAAACCCTGGAGGAATTCGGGATCGGCAGGCCTTCGACCTACGCCAGCATTATTTCCACGCTGCAGGATCGCGGCTACGCATTGCTGGAGAAGAAACGCTTTTTGCCGACCGACATCGGCCGGCTGGTCAACGGATTTTTGACATCGCACTTCAACCACTACGTGGACTACGGCTTCACCGCCAGTCTGGAAGAAGAGCTGGACGAGATATCCAACGGCGAGCGCGACTGGATTCCGGTGCTCAAGGACTTCTGGAAAGATTTCTCCCGCGACCTCAAGTCCAAGGAAAAGGTCGCTCGCGGCAGCCCGCTCGACGAATCCTGCCCGAAGTGCGGCAAGCAGCTATTCCTGCAGAACAGCCGCCGCGGCATGTTCATCGGCTGCAGCGGCTATCCCGAGTGCGATTACACCCGGCCCTGGGGCAACCAGCCCGAGGGCCCGGTGATCCTCGGCAGCGATCCGGCAACTGGTCTCGAGGTACTGCTTCTCAAGGGACCCTACGGTTTTTACGTCCAGCTTGGGCAGA
>JBOIFZ010000046.1:0-3461 GCA_050741735.1 Burkholderiales bacterium | reverse complement strand
ACGAATTCCTTGTTGATGATCCTCTTCTGCCAGTCCTTCTCGGCTTTCTTGCTCCACGCGGGAATGCGGTAGCGCCCGGCTTCATCGGTGACCGTGCTCGCGACGTGGTAACACACCGTCCTGCTGTCGGCGAATCCCGGCAGATCGCCTCGCCAGCGCACCACCACGATGGCGCCGGGAATGGGTTTGTGTGTGCCTTCCTCGACCACCTGCCCAACAACCGGTCCTCCTGAGAGTGCGCAGGCGGTTAGCGGCAATAAGTTCAGCACCATCAACATGCAACGAAGGAGTTTCATCGCCTTATCCTTACGAATCCGAAGATGCCAATATCTCTCCAATACAACCCCAACCTCCGCGAATCACATTGCGTCAATGCGCCAAACTCCGTCCCCACCACGGATGAAATAGATCAGGAAAGCTTGTGGTCCGTCAGGAAGTGTGCGAACGATCGAGTATTCCGCGAACTCGGTGGCGATCACACCGTCCTCTATTACGCCAAGCTGATCAACGACCGTTGCAAGATTGGGCTTAAGTGCGGTAAATACCGCTCTGTATTTCTCGCTCGCGCTCCCAGTGAACGCCGTTAGCGCACCATCAATATTCCCCGCTCTGAGCTTAGCCAGCATTCCGGAATAGGTGCCACGCAACGTCGCATCCATGCTCGCCACGCTCACTACCACGATGACCTGGGTCAGGATGTGGGTGTTGCCCTGGCTGTCGGTCACATTGAAGCGCGCCTGGTAGGTTCCCGGTGTGGCGTATGTATACTGGAGCACTGCCGTCGAGTCTGTACCGCTGAAGTCCACCGTGCCGTCGCTGTTGTAGTCGGCCTCGATACGGGTAAGGCCGGTGCCGGTGACAATGCTGAAGGTCACATTCCATGGCGCTATGCCCTGTACAGAGCTTGCCACGAGTCGAATTGGCGCTGGCCCGGTGCTCGTCACGGTGACGCCCTGAGTCGCAGTTGCACCATCGGGCGAGGTCGCAGTTGTCGTAAGCAGATTGCTTCCCGGCCGCAACGGTACCTTCGCGTAGAAGCGGCTGCCGTCGATTGCGGCGATGATGCCGTTCGCCGTAATGCCGGTATTCGGCGGGCCAGACCAGGTGCCGCTGACCGTTACGTTGTCGTCGGCGATGGTTGCGCCGTTTACGGGGGACTGAATCGCCACCTGCGGGGCCTGCGGCGTAGCGCCAGAGAAGACCAGCGTGTGAACCGTCGACGCGACGTTCCCGGCCCGATCAACCGCGGAGAGTTCGATCGGGTTGCTGCCCGGCAGGAGCGTGAGGCTCCACGAGAAGGGAAAATTCGGCGGCTGCGGAAATTGCGGGATTGGTCCCTGCGGATTCAAGGCCTCCGCGTTCTGCAGGATCACCGCTGTGCCAGGTTCGTTTATTGATCCCTGTAGCGTCACCTGCGGCGTCGGCAGGACGGTTCCGGCGGCAGGCGCAATCGGTCCGAAAGCCGGGGCGATTGTGTCGACCGTGATCGTCGTGGCGAGCGAATTGGACTTGTGGCCGAATACGTCGGTAAGCCGCGCGGTGAAGGACGTTACACCCTGCGGCAGTGCGGTTGCGGGGCGGAAGCTCGCCCGGTTGGTGTCGGCATTGAAGTCGAAGCCCCGCCCCACCGCAGCGCCGTTCAGCGTTGCCACCAGCTGCAACGAGGACAGGTAAGCGGGTGGGACGTCGCACGCGCGCCCATTGCAGCGCGCCCGATATTCCAGCTCGAACAAGGGTCTGGCCCGGTCGACAATGCCGTTCTCGGGCGGGCGCTCGAGCACGATTCGGGGTCTCACCTTGAAGGGCGGCATCCCGAGGGCCTCGTCCTCGTAGTCCACCGCCGGCAGTGCAGCGACCGGCTCGCCGAGGTCGGTGAAGCGCACGAGCTGTCGCGCGAAGCCCGCCCACAGGCTGCGGCTGGCTGGGTCAAACGCGAGCTCTTGCAACCCTTGCATGCCCAGCGCCGCGAGATCGACGCGGGTGAACGGGGTGCCATCCGGGTTCAGGGCGTCGAGAAAGGACGGTCGGCCGAACCATACCCGGCCGGTGACGGCATCGAGCGCGAAACCAGTGATGCCCTCCGGGATGTTGGCGACGACGGTCGGTGCTGCCGCGCTTTGCGTGCTCATCCTGGCGATCTGCTGATCACCCGCGAACCAGATCGCTTCGCGCAACTCGTCCACCACGAAGTACCGTGCCTCTCCCTGCAGCACGGCATCGAGCAGGCGCTCTTCGATGAGTTTCCCCTGGCGGTTGAAGCGCCACAGCTTGCGCTTGCCCAGCACCCAGAGCTTCTGGTCCAGCCCGATGCGGAAGCGCCTGATCTCGGCCGGCGTGGTGAACGCGGCGAGCAGGCTGGTGCCGTCGGCGTCGAGGTGGGCAATGCGCCGCCCGCCGGTCACCCACAAGCTGTCGTCGAAAGGGTCGAGGCGCACGCGCAACACTTCCGTGAGGCCGGGGTCGAGCTGGGCGACGTTGACGTCGCGGATAGCGGTTCCGGAAGGATCGAACTTGATCAGCCGCCGGTCAGTGCGTCGCAACGCCCAGACGCTGCAGTCGGTATCGTTCATCACCAGGCGAAGCGGATCGCCGAGCGGTGCTTCCGCCACCACGCTGTTGTCGTCGGTGTTGACCTGCGTGATCGAGTTCGCGTCCGCGAACCAGATGCAGGCGGCCGCCAAAGCCGGCGACGGCAGCAGTACGAGAGCGAAAAGAAAAACAGCGCCTACACAGTGCAATGCCCCATACAGCGCTCGCATTCGCAGGGTGAAGCCCGCGCTCCCCACATTCCCTCCCAATTGCTTCATGGCCTTGATCTTGGCCTAGGCTGCTCGCCCGGATTTTCGCAGGGTCATTTTCAGCGTCACAATCTCAGGGTTGGGCGCTCAACCTATATTTGCCCGTCACTGCATCCGCCTAAGCATTTTTCTCGGTCTAGTTTTTCAACTCTGCCTGCCGCCGCAGCACAGTATTTAAGACACGGACACGGAAAATGCAAATCTATCGTTTTGTTAGATTCTTGCGCTGGCACATACCTTCAAGCGCTTAGAGCGTGAACCTGCCGTACGACATGAGATGCTGGAGAAAAAAGAATTGTCCGCGACGATCCCTATAGACGAACATTGGCACGGGTTCGCGAATCACAGACCGCTGAATCTCGAATCCGGAATGTTGCTAGTAGGGCCTGCGGTCCTTCCGCGTAAAGCGCCGCCCTTGCTGCGCCAACCATGCAGCCATGGTCGGGTCGGTCGGGCCGGTGGCCACGATCTTCCTCGGTTACCGGGTGCTCAATGAGCCGATCAGCGCGATTCAACTGATCGGTGCATCGCTGGTGCTGGCCGGGGTGACGCTGGTCAGTGTAAAGAGAATTTCTTAGACGTTAAAGCGGAAGTGCATGACGTCGCCGTCCTTGACGAGGTACTCCTTTCCCTCCAAGCGCATCTTTCCGGCCTCCTTGGCGC
>JBOIFZ010000045.1:0-3308 GCA_050741735.1 Burkholderiales bacterium | reverse complement strand
CCAACGCGGCAACCGGCACGCATCCGCGCTGGCCGGCCAAAGCGTCGAGGACATGGCGGCCATCGCCCGGAGCCGCTACCAATTCCACCAGCATCGACTCGAACGCGAAAGGATCAAGCGCGAAAAGCTATTGGCACAGAAAGCCGAGGCCAAGCTTGCGCACCTGGAATCGCTGGCGATTGGCCACGATCTCGACCGCAAGAAGGCTGCGGTGCGCGCCGCCATCGAACGCGCCCGCGCCCGCCTCGCCGCCCAAGGAGACACATCCTCCAAGGCGAAACCTTGAAGTCTTACCACGAAGGCACGAAGAACACGAAGGAACACAAAGAAATGCAAGGAAAGACATGCACAAATTTCCATGAGTTCTTCGGCATCTGCGTTGAGAGGTATTTTTGTTCGTATCGATTCTCTTCGTGTGTCTTCGTGTGTCTTCGTGTTCTTCGTGCCTTCGTGGTGCGATGTTCGATTTCTGGTTTGAGGGATGAATTCCGCTAAAAGGGCACAAATCTTCCGCAGGCTTCGCGACGCCAACCCAGCGCCTACCACCGAACTCACGTATCAGACGCCGTTCGAATTGCTGGTTTCGGTCGTACTCTCCGCCCAGGCCACCGACAAGAGCGTGAACCTCGCCACCGCCAGACTTTTTCCGGTCGCCAATACTCCGCGGGCGATCATGGCACTCGGCGAGTCCGGACTCACGCCCTTCATCCACAGCATCGGGCTGTACCGGACCAAGGCGAAGAACATCCTCGCCGCCTGCAAGATTCTGCTGGAAAGTTTCGGCGGCGAAGTGCCGCGCCGGCGCGAAGACCTGGAGAGCCTGCCGGGAGTGGGCCGGAAAACCGCGAACGTGATCCTCAATACCGCGTTCGGCGAACCGACCATCGCGGTCGACACCCACATATTCCGGGTCGCCAACCGCACCGGCATCGCCACCGGCAAGGACGTCGTCGCAGTCGAGAACAAGCTGATGAAATTCGTCCCGGAGGAATTCCGCAAGGACGCCCATCATTGGCTGATCCTGCACGGGCGTTACCTGTGCACCGCGCGCAAGCCTGCGTGCCCGACCTGCCTGATCCGCGATCTTTGCGAATTCAGAGGGAAGACAAAAAGCGGCGGATAAAGGACCCGACGCGATCCCCTCAAGCGAAAAAGGCGATACCCTTACAGTTCCCGTCCCGCCTCGTGCAGCGTCTTGCTCACCGGCGCAAGCAGATACTCCATCACGGTTCTTTCGCCGAGGTGAATCTCGGCGGAGACGAGCATTCCCGCCGAGGCATCGAAGTGGCGGCCATCGCGCTCCAGGTAGGGCTGATCCAGCACAATCAGGGTGCGAAAGCCCGTGGGCGGCATCACATGCTCCTGAGTGTCCTTGCGGTCGCGCTCGCGCACATCCGGCAACTCGGCGGCGTCGGGGCTTACGTGTTCCACCTTTCCTTTCATCATTCCGTACTTCTGAAACGGGTACGCCGCCAGCTTGAGCTTGACCACCTGTCCTTTTCGCACAAAGCCGGCATCGACGTTGGTGACCCAGACTTCGGCCTTGACCGGGTCGTTGTGCGGCACCACGGTCATCAATATGGTGCCGGGCGAGACCACCGTTCCTGGCGTGTGGGTCGCCAATTCCTTGACCATGCCGTCGTTCGGCGCCTTGAGTTCCAGCAGGCCGCGGCGGTAGGCCTGTTTGGCCCCCTCCTGTTCGAGTTTCAGGCGTAAGGCGTTGGCTTCCGCACGTTCGGTCTGCAACTGCTGCCGGTAGGTCGAGCCGATCTGGGCAAGACGTTTTCTGGACTGCTCGATGCTAGCGCGCAGGCTGGCGACCTGATGAGTCTGCGCCTTGAGTTCCTGCTCCTTCTCGATGCGCTCGCGGCTCTTATCCAGGCCCGCGAGCTTGGAAACAAAACCGTCTTTGACCAGCTTTTCATGGGCGGCTTCCTGCTCCCGGTAGATCGGCAGCGTCTGCCTGAGCCGCGATTCCATCTCGAGCGCTCCGTGGAGATCCTGTTCGGCCTTGACCAGTGCCGCACGTTCGCCTTCCCGCTGACCTTGGTACGCCTCGCGGTTGGCACGGTACTGGGCGGCAACCTGAGCAAAAAGTTCGGTTCGGTCGCCCAACTGTAGAAGGAACGGGGCGCCGCGCAGTTCCGCCTCGATGCGGCGCAGTTGCAGCTCGCGCAAATACAGATCGGTCCCGACGGTTTCGACATCGGCGTCTGAAACTTGGGTGTCCATGCGCATGAGGACTTCGCCGGCTTTCACCTCCTGGCCTTCGCGCACCAGGATCTCCTTGACCACGCCGGATTCTGCCGGCTGCACGATTTTCACGTAGCTCGCCGGGACGAGCTTGCCCTGCGCCACCGCGATGATGTCGAGCTTGCCGATGAGCGCCCAGGCCAGCATCGCCACGAACAATGCGAAGACCACATAGAGCACCATTCTGGGCAAGGGCGAAGGGGCTTGTTCCTGGGCGCGCAAAATCCCGGGGGCGAACTCAAGGGCGTTGGCAGTAGCGTTCTTCATGGTTGGGCCTGAGATAACAAGATGGTTGAGAGAGGCACTTATTGGCGGGCCTGGCTTGATGGCGGGGCGGCAGGTTTTCCTACCGCCCCTTTTTACTCACCCCGCCAGCGATATGCCCTGCTGGAGGGTCGAGCTGCTCTGGAAGAGCTGTTGAGCGGTACCGAACGAGGTAGTGCTCAAGACGTTCTGCGCACCGGTGGTGCCGACGTTGTTGAAATTGCCGTTCAGTCCGTACTGGTAGGTGAGATCGCCGCCGATGGCCGAGTCGTCCGCTCCCGCCAGGTGGCTTGCCAGCAGCGCATTGGTAAGCGCCCAGCCGCTCACCTGGCCCGCGGCATCGAAGGCATCGACCAGCGCATCGAAGTCGAAGGACTGCACCTTTTTGTTCAACAGCGGATCGGAGGATTGCGCATCGAAGGCCGCCATGGCTTCGGCGATCACCTGCAGCGTGCCCACGCTGCGGTTGGCGGGGGCCGCGTACCAGTTGGAGAACGTGAGCTTGTCGGTGGCATTGACGTTTAGCACCAAATTGTTGCCGCTCTTAGTCAAGGTGAGGCTCGAGTACTGGATCGCGCCACCCAGAGAAAGGGTGTTGTCCATGCCCGAACTGGTGCCAATATTGACCGTATCCTGCCCATCGCCCAGGTTGAAGGCGATGATGTCGGCGCCTCCGTTGGTGGTGATGCTGTCGTTGCCAAGGCCTCCGACGAACAATTCCTTCGTGGTGCTGCCGGTTGAGGTCAGCAGGTTATCCACCCCCGCGCCACCGTCGAGCAGCGCGCCGGAAG
>JBOIFZ010000044.1:0-13332 GCA_050741735.1 Burkholderiales bacterium | reverse complement strand
CCAGTTGGTCATAGGCCGCTCGCTTTTCAGGATCGGAAAGCACTGCGTAAGCCTCGTTGACTTCCTTCATGTGCTTTTCCGCATCCGGCACCTTGCTCACATCCGGATGGTATTTGCGGGCCAGTTTGCGGTAGGCCTTCTTGATTTCATCCGCCGGCGCGGTCTTCTCGACACCGAGGATTTGGTAGTAATCCTTGAATTCCACTTGGCCGCTTCCCGAAGTTTGTTGCGCTGTTGAACTCCATCTTCGATTTCTCAGAATTGAAGTTCGGAGACCGTGTTGCCCCCGGGTGACTGTTCCGAGGCCAAAGTCACCGTGGTGCCGCAGCGCGGGCAGAACTCAAGCCGGATCCAGCGATGGCTTTCGTCGGAACGGTACTCGTAGGTTGAAAGCGGGCTGCCGGTGATTTCGAGGTTCTCGTCCTTGAAATGGGCGCCACCGCGAACGCGCTGCCGGTGCGTGGGATTTGCCCCGCCGAAAATCAAATTTTCTGTGATCTCTACGTCCTCAGTGGTCGGAGAATTTTCGCTTTTTCATTGCGTACCTTTGCGTACTTTGCGTTGAACGCGTTCGTTTCGAGCCTTTCGCAGTTATTAGTCACTATCGCTACGCGACTTTGGCCACTTTCCGGGTGGCCGGTTCGCGCGCGAGCACGTCGCGGATCTGTGTGAGTTCCTCGACCTGCTTGCCGAACTGCAATTGCTGTTGCTCCAACTGGCGCACGCGCTCCTGCAGTGTGCTGATGTCCCCGGCGATCTTGCGCAGGTTTTCGACGCGTCGCTCCAGCAGCTTCTGGTGCTCCTTGAGCTGCATCGATAGCGGCAACAGCGCCGATCTGATCCACGAGTCCAGCTCCACTCGCAGCGCGCGCAACAGGTCGCGCGCATGCGTAACCAGTCCGTTATAGAAACGCCGCACCAGGAAGTGCTTCTCGGTCATGACGTTGACCGGATCCTTGCAGAAGCGCTCGGTGCTCTGTTGCAACGAGTGCATGCGCAGGATGTGGCGTTCGAGGTTGAGCGCCGGCGGGGTCGTCTTGGGGAAGCCGTACATCTTGTGGAACTCGTTGTACACTCCGTCCACGTAATTGCGGGACTCGCCGGCGAAGTTGAGGATTTTCTCGGCCTGCCGCGAGAAAGTGTCGAACAGCGCCTGCATGCTGCGCATCAGCCCTGCGGTGGTCCAGCTACCCTCGATTGTCTGCTGGCTCTTGAGCATGATGTCGTCCAGGTGCTCGTCGGAAAGCGTGTCGAGCAGCACCTGCCCCTGCTTGAGCACGGTGCCGTAGGAGTTCTTAAAGCTCTCCATGTGGCGCAGGTAGTTGGCCCTGTCGGTCTCCAGCTTGGCGAGCAGCACCTTCGCGAGGTCGCGGTTCTTGCCTGAGAGTTTGGACATTTCCTGCAGTTCGCTCTTGGCACTGCCCAGTTGCGCCGTTACCGACTGCAGCGACATTTCCACCATGCCGCCGATTTCCCTCGATACCGCGGCGCGCAGGATCTGCTGTTTCGACGGGATGATCTCTTCGGCCAGCAGGCGTTCGAGTTTGCCGATGCGGCTTCTCGCCAGCAGTTCATCGTCGTCGCGTATGCGCGCAATCAGGGCCTTCTGTGCGGACAGTGCGATGACATGGTCACGCGGGAGTCCGAGTATCTTCGCGGTCTCGTCGAGCTGGCGCTCGATTGCCACCTCGATCTGATCGTCGCTCTTGAGGTCATCCCACATCAGGTCGATCTTGTTGAGAACGGCGATGCGACGGGTGACATATGTCTGCACGTACTTTTGCCAGACGTCCAGATCGGACTTGGTCACGCCCGTGTCCATCGCCAGCAGGAACAGCACCGCGTGCGCGCTGGGGATCATGGAAAGCGTCAGTTCCGGCTCGGTGCCGAGCGCGTTCAGGCCCGGCGTATCGAGAATCACCAGGCCTTTCTTGAGCAGCGGGTGCGGATAGTTGATGAGTGCATGACGCCAGCACGGGATTTCCACCCGGCCGCCGTACTTCTGCACCACCGTGGTGGTCACGAAGTCCGATTCGTCGAGCAGGCCCAGCGCCCCGGCTTCCTCGACCGTTACCGACTTCACCTGGGCAAGACTGGACATGGCCTTGCTCATTTCCTCGTGGGAACTCAGGTCGAGTGTGATTTTCACCCACTCGACCGTCTGGTGCTTGAGCGCGGCGATGCTTTCGCCGCTCTTGCGCGATTCGATCGGCAACAGCCTGATGTACGGTTCCTCGGTGGCGTCATAGTAGATTTCGGTGGGGCACATGGTGGTGCGCCCGACATCCGAGGGCAGCAGCCGCTGCTTGAAATCCGAAAAAAACATGGCATTGATCAACTCGGTCTTGCCGCGCGAAAACTCGGCCAGAAAAGCGAGGATCATGCGGTCGTTGCGCAGGCTCTCGGCCAGATCGTAGATGCGCAGGCTGCGCTGGACATCGGCGTGGCCGTGGTTCTCGAGCCAGGACTGGTAAGCCTCGATGCAGGCACGCAGTTCGTCGCGCCATTGCTGGTACTGCGTTACCTGGTCCTCTAGGGCGCTGATCATCATTGCAGGAGTTCTTTCAGTCGAACCAGCAGGGTTTGCCCCGGGTTCGAGATCTCGATGGTCTTGGTACGCCCGCGGTTGCCACGCGTAATGATAACCTGCCCGCCCCGCAGATCAAACTTTTTCTTAAGAAAATCAAGGAGCAGCGAGTTGGCGCGGTCCTCGACTGCGGGCGCCGCAACGCGTATTTTCGGATACCCGCCGTGGAACCCGGCGAACTCGGTACGGCTGGCGTTAGGCTGGACCCGGAGAACCAGGGTAAGCAAGTCTCGATCGGGGCTGTAGCGGTACCAGGAATCGGCCAAGTGTCACAGCATCCGGCTGAACGTGACTATCAGCGGCGCAACCGGCCACAACAGCAACAACTGGCACAACACCAGTACGAACAGCGGCGACAGATCCACTCCGCCGACAGGGGGTATGCGACGCTGGAATGGCCTGAGGAAAGGGCGCGTCAGGCTTACCAGCAAACTCATTGTCGGACTGTGCGGATTCACCCATGACAGGATGGCCTGAGCGATGACCGCCACCATGAGAATGTACAGAAAACGCTTCAGCAGGTTAACGACAGCCAGCAGAATCAACCCCACGATCGCCGTGCCGACTGTCGGCCCCATATCGAATCCGCTTATGGCCCTGATCGACACGATCAGAAGAACTTCGACCGCCCACGCCAGCAGCAGCGTGGACATGTCGAAACCCCACAGGCCGGGAATGATGCGGCGAGCCGGACGGACCATGAAATCGGTCAGGGCAGCAAGGAACTGCGACAGCGGATTGCGCGCCGGCGCGCGCACCGCCTGCAGATAGAAACGCAGCAAAAACGCGAGTGCGAACAACCCCAGAAAGGTCTCAAGCAGGAATATCAATGCCAGGTTCATCTACGCGGATTTTTTTCTAGGTCTTGCCGAATTCGTCGCCCAGCTCGCCCGAACGCCGGGCGGCGGCGCGCACCGCGTCCACCACGCGGCCCTTCAGTTCGCAGGACTCCATGACCTCGAGTGCACGTTCGGTTGTCCCGCCCTTCGAAGTGACGCGCGCGCGCAGCGCCGCCGGCGGCTCGGTGCTGCCGGCCGCAAGTTTTGCCGCGCCGACGAACGTCTCCACGGCCAGGCTGCGCGCCTGTTGCTCGCTGAATCCGAGCTCCTGCGCCGCCTGCTGCAATGCCTCGATGAAGTAAAACACGTAGGCAGGACCGCTGCCCGACACCGCGGTCACGCCGTCCATGCGCTCTTCGTTATCCAGCCAGATGACCGTGCCGACTGCACCCAGAACACGCTGTGCGGCGTTCCTGTCGGCCTGCGTGGCCTTCGGTGCCGCATACAAGCCGGTGATGCCGGCGCGCAAGAGTGCCGGGGTGTTTGGCATTGCCCGGACGATGCGGCCGTGACCGCCCAGCCAACGCGACAGGTCCGAGGTCCGTATGCCGGCCGCGATGCTCACCACCAACTGTCCGTGCAGATGCGGGCGCAACCATTGCGCCACGTCGCGCAGGTGCTGCGGCTTGACTGCAAGCAGCACGACATCCTCCACGACGCCGGCGTCGTCGAGCCCTGCGTGCGTTGCCACTCCAAACGCCTGCTTCAGACGATGGCGCGCATCCTCGGACACCTCGACGACGCGAATGTCGCTGGCCGCGAGCCCCCGCTTGAGCAGGCCGCCGATCAGTGCGGTGGCCATGTTGCCGCCGCCAATGAAAAGAATGCGCATGTTGGGAAGCTGGTATCCGTTTGGATAGTGGTTACGTTGGCGCCGGCAACGCGTTTGCATGGGCGCGCCGCACCGCTTGGGCGACATCGTCCCCCCAATCAGTATATAGGCGGCGACCGCTATCCGGCGCCGGCACCGCGTTCGCCGAAGATGGCGCGGCCGACGCGGACCAGGGTCGCGCCCTCGGCGATTGCCGCCTCGAGGTCATCGGACATGCCCATGGACAGCGTATCAAGCGCGATTCCCCGGCGCAGAAGGTCGTCCCGGATTTCGCGCAACATGCGGAAGCGACTGCGCTGCAGCGCCGTGTCGGGTGTCGGTTCGGGGATCGCCATCAGACCGCGCAGGCGCATGCGTGGCAGCCGCATGATCGTCTGCGCGAGGCCGAAGACTGCATCCGGCGCCACGCCGCTTTTGCTGGCTTCGCCACTGACGTTGACCTGAATGCAGACCTGCAGCGGCGGCTTGTTATCGGGGCGCGACGCCGACAGGCGCTCGGCGATCTTCGCGCGGTCAATGCCGTGGACCCAGTCGAAGTTCTCCGCGATCGGCTTGGTCTTGTTGCTCTGGATCGGGCCTATATGGTGCCACTCCAGAGGGCGGAGCAGGGGCCCCTCAGGGAATGCGGCCTGCCGTTCGAGGGAAGGGTGGGAAAGTGCGGCCATCTTCTCGATCCCTTCCTGTGCATAATTCTCGCCAAAGGCGGTCTGCCCGGCGGCGCTGGCTTCGGCGATTGCCTGGGGCGGGAAGGTCTTGCTGACCGCAACCAGGGTGATCTCCTCGGGGGCGCGCCCGGCGGCCCTGGCTGCCTCGGAAATCCGTGCTTTAACAACTTGCAAGCGGGATGCTATTGTTGTCATAATCGTCCTGCAGATTTCAATGTAAGCATCGAATGCAGCAAGTCTTTTCGATCCGCGGCGTGGCCACCGGCAAGCTCTTTGCACCCCCATTTCGTCTTAGTCGGGGAATTATAAATGGACATCTCTGAACTCCTCGCTTTCAGCGTAAAGAACAACGCTTCCGACCTGCATCTGTCGGCCGGCCTTCCGCCCATGATTCGCGTCCACGGCGACGTGCGGCGCATCAACCTGCCGCCGATGGAGCACAAGGACGTGCATGCGATGATCTATGACATCATGAACGACGGTCAGCGCAAGTTTTACGAAGAGAATCTCGAGATCGACTTCTCGTTCGCGATCCCGAATCTGTCGCGCTTCCGGGTCAACGCCTTCGTGCAGAACCGCGGCGCCGGCGCGGTGCTGCGGACTATTCCGTCCAAGGTGCTCACCCTGGAGGATTTGAAGGCGCCTGCCATTTTCAAGGAGATTGCGAAGTATCCGCGCGGCATGGTGCTGGTGACCGGCCCCTCCGGATCGGGCAAGTCCACCACTCTGGCGGCGATGATCAACGACATCAACGAAAATGAGTTCGGCCACATCCTGACCGTCGAAGACCCGATCGAGTTCGTACACGAGAGCAAGTCATGCCTGATCAACCAGCGCGAAGTCGGGCCGCACACGCTGTCGTTCAACAATGCGCTGCGAAGCTCGTTGCGCGAGGACCCGGACATCATCCTGGTGGGCGAGTTGCGCGACCTGGAAACCATCCGGCTAGCGCTGACCGCAGCCGAAACCGGCCACCTGGTGTTCGGTACGCTGCATACCAGCTCGGCGGCAAAGACCATCGACCGGGTCATCGACGTTTTCCCGGCGGCGGAAAAGGAAATGGTGCGGGCGATGCTCTCGGAATCGCTGCGCGCCGTGATCTCGCAGACGCTGTGCAAGATCAAGGACGGGGGAGGCCGCGTGGCCGCGCACGAAATCATGATCGGCACTCCGGCAATCCGCAACCTGATCCGCGAGGCCAAGGTGGCGCAAATGTACTCGGCCATTCAGACCGGCCAGAATCTGGGCATGCAGACGCTCGACCAGAACCTCGCGGAGATGGTGAGGAAAAACCTCATTGCGAAGGAAGAGGCCCGCACCAAAGCGGCCAACAAGGACACTTTCGTCTGAGCACACCGTGCCGCGACTCTGAAAATCCTGTCAGGAGCATTCGATGGAAAAAGACCAGGCCGTCAAATTCATACATGAACTGCTGAGGGGGATGGTGGCGAAAAGGGCATCGGACCTTTTCATCACCGCGGGTTTCCCGCCGGCGTTCAAGGTCGACGGCAAGATGACGCCGGTGTCGAACCAGAGCCTGACCCCACAGCACACCCAGGAACTGGCCCGCTCGCTGATGAACGACAAACAGGCGCAGGAGTTCGAAGCCACCAAGGAGTGCAATTTCGCGATCAACCCGCCCAGGATCGGGCGCTTTCGCGTGAACGCTTTCGTGCAGCAGCAACGCGTGGGCATCGTGCTGCGGACCATCACCACTACCATCCCTAAATTCGAGGAACTCGGCCTGCCCACGGTTCTGAAGGACGTGGCGATGACCAAGCGCGGCCTGGTGATCTTCGTCGGCGGCACCGGCTGCGGCAAATCCACGTCGATGGCGGCGATGATCGGCTACCGCAACGAGAACAGCTATGGTCACATCATCACGATCGAAGACCCGATCGAGTTCGTGCATGACCACAAGAACTGCCTGATCACCCAGCGGGAAGTCGGGGTCGACACCTTCTCCTGGGAAACGGCGCTGAAGAACACGCTGCGGCAGGCGCCGGACGTGATCCTGATCGGCGAAATCCGCGAGCGCGAGACCATGGAGCACGCCATCGCCTTCGCCGAGACCGGACACCTGTGCATGGGTACTCTGCACGCCAACAGCTCCAACCAGGCGCTCGACCGCATCATCAACTTCTTCCCGGAGGAACGCCGCGCCCAGTTGTTGATGGACCTGTCGCTGAACCTCAAGGGGCTGGTCTCGCAGCGGCTGATTCCGCTCAAGGGCACCAAGGGCCGCGCCGCGGCGGTCGAGATCCTGCTCAACTCGCCGCTGATTTCCGACCTCATATTCAAGGGCGAAGTGCACGAGATCAAGGAGATCATGAAAAAGTCGAGGGAACTGGGCATGCAGACCTTCGACCAGGCGCTGTTCGACCTCTATGAGGCGGGAAAAATCAGCTACGAGGACGCGATGCGCAACGCCGACTCGATGAATGAACTGCGGCTGCAGATAAAATTGCACGGCAAGGAAGCGCACGAACGCGATCTCACCGCCGGAGTGGATCACCTCAATATAGTGTAAGGGCGAGGACTCAGGACTGAGGACTGAGGACTGAGAAAAAGCGAGACGCAGGAAATGATCGACCTCTACTCTGCGCGTCTGCCTTGGCAACTTCGTTTTTACTCGGCCCTCAGTCCTCAGTCCTCAGTCCTGTCCTTTCTTCTCCCGCCGCATGGAGCCCGCGACCATGCGAAATTCGTACAGCCGGCACTCCAGCGGGCCGTTGTAAAGCGGCGTGCGCTTCGACGGCGACAGCCCGATCAGCTTGGGTAGGCGCAGGTCGGCGGTGAACAGATAGGCGCGCCAGCCGGCAAATTTCTTTTTGAGCCCGTTTCCCAGCTGCGGATAGAACGCAGCCAGTTTCTCCTGCTCGCCCAGTCGCGCCCCGTAAGGCGGATTGGTCACCAGCACGCCTTCGGCGGCCGGCACCGAGATTTCCAGCACATTGGCCTGCTTGAGGACGACCGCATCGGCCAGTCCCGCTGCAGCCAGGTTCTCGCGCGCAAGCTTGAGCACGTCTCCGAAAAGATCGCTGCCGAAGATCGGAGCCCCGACGTCATTGCTGATACGCGCTTCAGCATCGTCCCTGATGCGGACCCACTCGGCAGCATCGAAGTTGCGCAGGTTTTCGAACGCGAATCTACGATTGCGTCCGGCCGGAATGCCACGGGCGATCTGCGCCGCTTCGATCAGCAGGGTGCCGCTGCCGCACATCGGATCGAGCAGCGGCGTGCCCGGCGTCCACCCGGCGAGCTTCAGAATTCCGGCGGCGAGGTTCTCGCGCAGCGGCGCTTCGCCCGCGAGCTGCCTCGAACCGCGCTTGAACAGCGGCTCACCCGAGGTATCGAGGTAAATCGTGAACCGCTCCGCGTCGAGAAAAACATGTATGCGCACGTCGGGCTGCGTGGTGTCCACGCTGGGACGGCTGCCCGTTTGCGCGCGGAACTTGTCGCAGGCCGCGTCCTTGATCCGCAGCGTGATGAATTCGAGGCTCTTGAGCGGGCTCGCGACCGCCGCGACATTCACCCGGATTCTGAGCCCGGGATCGAACAGGCGCTGCCAGTCGAGGGCGTACACGCTGCGGTAGACGTCTTCCTCGTTGCGGTAGCGGCCGGAGCCGATCTCCCACAGCACCCGGCTGGCGATGCGGCTGTGAAGGTTCGCGCAATAGGCGAGCGGCAGCGTTCCGCCGAAGCTCACTCCGCCTTCCACCACGCCGACGTCCGCGGCACCCAGTTCGCCGAGTTCGGCAGCCAGCAATGCCTCAAGCCCACGGGGACAGGGGGCGAAGAATCGTTCTTGCGTCAAGAAGAATTACCCAGTCAAGACTTCACCGCAAAGATTCCTTTCAATACCTTCTTTTCAATACCTTCCCTTCAATACCCCCTTGAGGGGTGCGCTTGACGGGTGCCCTTGAGGGGTACGCGAAGGCGCAAAGGAAACGCAAAGGAAAACAGACACGAATAAAAGGCGGACTCTCGATACCTCAACGGTAGCGGTTTTCCGTTCAGTTTCGCATTTCTTTGCGAGTATTTCTTTGCGCCTTCGCGTACCCCTCAAGGGGGTATCGAAAGGAACCTTTGCGGTGAAGATTTCGAGTTCTAGAGACCTAGAAAGACTTCGAATTCGATGCGCTTCCAGGGATCTCTGTGCTTGTTCAAGCGCACGATGCGCGCTTGCAGCCGGTTGCCGCGGTCGAGCTGGCGCGCCACCGCTTCATTTTCCTTGCGCGGCACGTAGCCGAGCTTGTGGCCGTTCCACTCGACTCTCACCGCCAGCGGGTCATGCGGGTTGTCCGGCTCCCTGATCAGCGCGAGCGCATCGCCGACTTTCATCTGCCCCCACAGTTCCTTGCCCTGGTAGTACTGAAAGCCGGCAAGCGGGGAGTTCTGCACCAGGATGCGCGCGGTGACCTGCGCCGCCTGCAGCGAGCACGCGCACCATAAGGCCGCGATCAGAAGGCCGCGCGCCAGTGCGGTCATGGGCCTCAGAACGGCTGCAATTCCACCAGCAGCACGATGGCAACGAGCAGCACCACCGGGAACTCATTGAGCCAGCGGTAGAACACGTGGCCGTGGCGATTACGGTCGCGCTTGAAGTCGAACATCAGTTTCCCGCAATACACATGGTAGGCGACCAGCACTGCGACCAGCGCCAGCTTGGCAACCAGCCAACCGCCGTGAAAGCCATACCCCAGCCACAACCATGCGCCCGACAGCAGCGTCAACACCGCGCCAGGCGTCATGATGCCGAAGAACAGCTTGCGCTCCATGATCTTGAAACGTTCGATGCTCGGCCGGTCCTCGCTCATTGCGTGATAGACGAACAGCCGCGGCAGGTAGAACAGCCCTGCGAACCACGTGACCAGGAAAACGATGTGCAGCGATTTGATCCAGAGCATTGCGAAATCGTGGTATGTCGGATGTCAGGAGGCCCAGCGCCGGTAGAACGCCCGCTTCACGCACTCTACCAGCAGCAGGTAAGTCAGGACCATTCCTGCGAGCAGCGCAAAGAAAAGCGCGGGCGGCGCGACGAAACCAAGGTGGGGTGCGAGCGCCGTGAACGGCAGTGCAACGGCGACGGCGACCACCGTCAGGGAAGTCGCCACCAACGCCGCGGCCGGCCGGCTCTCCAGCGGATTGCCGCGCGTGCGGATGACGAAAATGACCAGGACCTGCGTAGCCAGCGACTCGATGAACCAGCCGGTCTGGAACAGCGCCCGGCCGGCGTCGAACACCTTGAGCAGCAGGAAAAAGGTGAGGAAATCGAACAGCGAGCTCACCGGCCCCACCACGCACATGAAGCGGCGCACGAAATCCATGTCCCAGGCGCGCGGCCGGGCGAGGTCCGCGTCGTCCACCCGGTCCATCGGGATCGTCAGTTCGGAAAAGTCGTAAAGCAAGTTGTTCAGCAAGATCTGGGTCGGCAGCATCGGCAGGAACGGCAGGAACAGCGAGGCGGCCGCCATGCTGAACATGTTTCCGAAGTTCGAGCTGGTGCCCATCATGATGTACTTCATGACGTTGCCGAAAGTGCGCCGCCCTTCGATCACTCCATCGTGAACGACCTTGAGGTCATGAGACAGCAGTATCATGTCGGCCGACTCGCGCGCCACATCCACCGCGGTATCCACCGTCAGGCCGACGTCGGCGGATTGCAACGGAGGGGCGTCGTTGACGCCGTCCCCAAGATAGCCGACCACCCGTCCGAGCGCTTTCAGCGCCAGGATGATGCGGTTTTTCTGCTGCGGGCTCACCCGGCAGAAAAGGTTGGCACCCTCGACCGCCGCTTGCAGGCCGTCGTCGTCCAGTTGCGCAATCTGCGTCCCGCTGAGCACGCGCCGCACCTCGATGCCGAGCATACGGCAGACATGACGGGTCACCCGCTCGCCGTCGCCTGTGACGATCTTCAGCGCGATGCCGTCGGCGGCGAGCGTGCGCAATGCCTCGCGGGCGGACTCCTTCGGCGGGTCGAGGAAGGCGGCGAAGCCGCAGAAGGTCAGCGCGGTCTCGTCGTCCACTACGGCGTGCGGATGGTCGCGCGCGACCTCCTTTGTCGCCACGCCGAGCACCCGAAAGCCTTCGTCGCCCAGCGCGTCCAGCCGTCGCTGCAGGCGTGCCCGCGCGGTGCCGTCGAGGGGCACACGTACCGAGTCGTCCTCGAAATCCACCGACAGCCTCAGTATTTCCTCGGGTGCGCCCTTGACCACCAGGAAGCGGGCGGTTCCGTCGTCGGCCAGGACCGAAATGCGGCGGCGCTCGAAGTCGAATGGCATTTCGTCGATCTTCTGCAGAGCGCTCACGTCGATGTGGCTGTGCGCGAGGATGGCGTCGTCGAGCGGGCTGCGCAGGCCCGTCTCGAACGCACTGTTGATATAGGCCAGCCGCAGCAGGCGCTCGGATTCGCGGCCGCGCGCATCTTCGTGGCGTTCCAGCCGGATCTTCGCCTCGGTGAGCGTGCCGGTCTTGTCGGTACACAGTACGTCCATGCTGCCTAGGTCCTCGATTGCCGACAGGCGGCGCACCACCACCTGCCGCTGTGCCATGCGTCCGGCTCCGCGCGCCAGGGTTACCGACATCACCATCGGCAGCAGTTCCGGCGTCAAGCCGACGGCGAGCGCAAGCGCGAACAGGAAGGACTCCAGCCAGGGCCGCCCGAACAGTCCATTGACCAGCAGCACGAACAGCACCAGCAGCAGCGTCATGCGCAAGATCAGCATGCCGAAGCGGCGGATGCCCCGCTCGAATGCGGTCGGCGGCGAGTCCGCCCGCAGCGCGGTCTCGATAGCGCCGACCGCGGTGGCGGCTCCGGTCCGACAGACGAGCAACCGGGCGCTGCCGGAGATGATCGAGGTGCCCATCAACACCGCGTTGGTCGCGGCGTCCATGCGCTCGCCGTTGTGCAGGTCGCCGGCATGCTTCTCCACCGGGTAGGGTTCGCCCGTGAGCAGGGCCTGCTGAACGAACAGGTCGCGCGCTTCCAGCACCCGCGCGTCCGCCGGCACCAGGTCGCCTGCGGAAACCACGACCACGTCGCCGGGAACGAGTTCGCGGATCTCGACTTCGCGCAGGCTGCCGTCACGCAGCACGCGCGTGCGCACCGCCACCGAACGGCGCAGACGTTCCACCGCTTGGCCGGCACGGTGCTCCTGGACGAAATCCAGGGTCACAGACAGCACGACCATGGCCACGATGATGACGAAGCTCGCGGTCTCTCCAGTGATCGCGGCCACCGCGCTGGCGGCGAGCAGCACCAGCACCAGCGGATTGCGAAAGCGCACCAGGAACTGCAGCGGCAGGGGAATGCGGCGAGTCTCCTGCAGTTCATTGGGACCGAAGCGCGTGCGCCGCAGGCGCGCTTCGCGTTCGCTCAGGCCGGCGGTGCTGGTCTCCAGTTCGGCGAGCCGCACGGCGAGGGGCTCGATCCACCAAGCCTCGGAATATGGACTGGCGTCGGGGTGAGACATGTCAGGAGAGCAGGCGCCGCCGCGTCAAAACCAGTGCGACATAAAACGCGACCGCCGCGTAACCCAGCA
The DNA here is from genome assembly GCA_050741735.1 of Burkholderiales bacterium. Taxonomy (GTDB): domain Bacteria; phylum Pseudomonadota; class Gammaproteobacteria; order Burkholderiales; family JACQAP01; genus JACQAP01. Next base: position 865 of record JBOIFZ010000044.1, on the reverse strand, counting down.
ACACCAGCACATGAAATGCCGGCTCGGCCGGCGCGACGCCGACGACCAGCGGACGGGCCAGCTGGACCGCATGGGTGAGCGGCAGCACCGCCGAGACCGCCTGTAGCACCTCGGGCAACTGCTCGGTCGGGAAGAACACCCCGCAGAGCAACACCATCGGCGTGATGAGCAGCGTGAAGTAATAAAGAAAAAAATCGTAACTCGGCGAAACCGCATTCATAACCAGTCCGAGGCAGGCAAACGTCAGCCCCACCAGGAAGGCGAGCGGAACAATCCACAACGTGAACGGCGAGTGCGACAGGCCGAGCACCCAGATGATGATCAGGATCGCACAGCCCGAAAGAAAGCTCTTGCTCGCCGCCCACACCGCCTCGGCGAGCACCACGTCGTCGAGGTTGATCGGTGCGTTCATGATCGCATCCCAGGTCCTCTGCACGTGCATGCGCGAGAACGCGGAATACAGCGCCTCGAAGGTCGCGGTATTCATGGTGCTGTAGCACACCGTGCCGGCAGCGAGGAAAGTGATGTACGGCAGTTCACCGACATTGCCGACCAGCGCGCCCAGGCCATAGCCGAGCCCGAGCATGTACAGCATCGGGTCGGCGAGATTGCCGAGCATTGAGGGAATGGCAAGCTTGCGCCAGACCATGAAGTTGCGGCGCCAGACGTGCGCAAAACGCAGGCTCAGGGCCGGGGGACGAAAGTCTTTCGCGCGCATTGGGTCTCTAGCAATCCGCTTTGATGTTTTTCACTTTCACCTTTTGACTCCGGCTAACGTGCCGGCTGTGCCACGAGAGATGATCACAGCGCGGCGCATTACCCTACGTCGCAACAAGCCATGCGCCGTATTGTCTCTTTCCTCTTT
>JBOIFZ010000043.1:0-4872 GCA_050741735.1 Burkholderiales bacterium | reverse complement strand
GGGTTACCGTAGAGCGGCCATTGACGTCCCCTTGTCCAGGCAGCCGGTCGAGTGCCTGCGAGAGCTGCACCCACTGACCGGCTCGGAATTGCGGCGCTTACGTCAAGCCTTATCAAGCCGAACAACTTGACGAAATGGTGAAGAAATATGGCGCGCATACGTGAGTATCTCGTGGAAGTGTTTTGGAGCGATGCCGATGAGGGTTACATCGCCATCGCGCCGGATCTGCCCGGCTGTTCGGCATTCGGCGAGACACCGGACGAGGCGGTCCATGAGCTCCAGGACGCCATGTTTTCGTGGCGGGAAGCTTGCGCGAAAATAGGGCGACCACTACCGGAACCGCTCACCAAGCCACAACGAGCGGTGGCATGACGGTTGGTCGTTTCGCGAGGATGAACACGCCGTTGACGTTGATCTGGAGGATTACCACTGATGCGAAGCCTGAGAGACCCCAAGCGCAAGCCTGCGCACCCCGGCGCCGTGCTGAGAGAGGACATGCTACCGGCCTTGGGCATGACGCAGACCGAGTTCGCCCGGCGGCTCGGGGTGTCGCGCCTGACCGTATCCGAGCTGCTGCTCGAAAAGCGTGGTCTGAGCCCCGAGATCGCGGTCCGGATCGGGCGGCTGCTCAACACCACGCCGGAATCCTGGCTGCGGATGCAAGAAGCCCTGGATCTGTGGAGGATAAACCAACACCCCGAAAAGCTGGCTGCGATTCAACCGATCAAAGCGGCGGCTTGACGGTCCTTTATGGCAGCCACGACCTCGCGGACAACTTCGTCGCTACGGCACGGGCCCGTGTTAGAGGCGCCGGGCCATGATGCAGTCATGGGCCGACTTCATTGATTGACTAGCGACAGGCAACGTGGTTCCGCTGCACAGGGCGAAAGCCGTATGATTTATTTGTCGCGCCTAGCCTAGCTAGCGAACACCGGGGAACCCTTACCCGGCTGGCGCGGCTTCCTTTCCCAAGGGCAAGTGTGAAAGGGGCGCTATGCCGAGAGCACGGTCTCCACAGGATCTATACCTTGATGCGCAGGCCGCCATGTGTGAACAAGGAGGCTGGACGCCGCGCGTGGCATCCATGATGCGAAAGGCGTTCATTGCTGCGCTAGAGGGTGGGGAGCCATTACCCGCGGATATGGCGGCTGAGCTGCTCAGCGCATTTCAGCAGGTCGAGGCCGGCGTAAAAGCGCCACTGTTCACGCCGAATAAGAGCTCCGGACACCGCGAGGATCCGTTTGCAAAAGACCTGATCGGGTACGCTGTCGGCTATCTTGAGGCGCCGGCCAAGGACGCTTGGAGGATGCTGCGCCAATACGAACCGTTGCAACGGCCTTCAACTGCACTGAGCGTGGATGGCGCGGACGCTACACACCAAGGATGTTTGCAGGATTGATGACCAAGCAGACGCTGAAGAACATCGGAAAACGTTATCGAGCGACGGTGAAGAAGCGGGAACCGCCTTACTAGAACCCTGCGGGTGACGTTGAGCAGTTCGGCCGCATGTGACTGGGAATGGGAAAATGCGCCAATTGGCGCATTATCTGGCCTACCGCGTTGCATGTTCGCAATCTCGGATGAAGCTGATCGGATACGCGGAAACCAACCCCCTAGGTTCAATTCTGAAAAGAATCGCGTACAACATTGCGCATCCTATGAACACCATGGAGGTTCAGCGCAATGGCGTCACAAATCTTTATCCGACTTCCTGAAGTCCGCAGGCTCACTGGCTTTTCCAGGAGCGAAATCTATCGGCTGATCGGGCTACAACGATTTCCTGCTCAGATCCCTCTCGGCGAGAGAGCGGTTGCATGGATTGAGTCGGAAGTCGTCGCTTGGATTGAGTCCCGGATCAACGCCTCGCGCCCCGAAAAGCGGGTGGCGGGATGAACCCCGGAAGTGAGAAAGCCGCCGGGCGTCTGATTGCGGCGCTTGGGCTTCGATCCGCGCAAAACGAGATCGAGCAATTCAAGGCGGCGATGCGAGCCGCCGGGCTTGAGCCGCCAGGCGTGATCGAGCCGGGCAATCTGCATCGGTTTTCGACCAACGGCAAAGCCAGCGACGATGCAGGCTGGTGCAAGCTGTTTGCCGATCTGTGCGGCGGTGTGTTCGGCGACCATCGCAGTGGGCTTTCGAAGCACTGGCAAGCCAAGACCGGCCGCGTGATGACCGCCAGCGAGCGCGAAGCCTTCCAGCGCATGGTGGCGGAATCCAAGCACCAGGCCGAGCTAGAAGAGCGCAAACGTCATGAAGCGGCAGCGCTGAAAGCGGCAGCGATCCTCGAAGCGGCAACCGGCGATCCGGAGACGCATCCCTACGCCGTCAAGAAGCGTGTCCCTTTGGGTTCCTTGGTGAAGCGCGGACCCTGGCCGCAACGCGGCTGGGATGATGCGTTGCTGGTGCCTATTTATGGTGCCGCCGTTACCCGAACTCCCACTGGTCCCACCTTTTCCGCTCGAAGTCCTTCCACAAACCTTACGGCCGTGGGTCGCCGACATCGCAGAACGGATGCAATGCCCGCCCGACTATCCGGCTGCTGCGGTTATCGTGATGTTGAGGGCGCTGTTGGGCAACCGGATCGGCATCCGCCCCAAGCGGTTTGACTCGCGGCTTGAAGTGGCGAACCTGTGGGGCGCGGTAGTCGGGCGTTCCGGCTGGATGAAGTCCCCGGCGCTGGCGGCGGCGCTGAAACCACTCTCTCGAAGCTGCAACGCGAGGCCGATGAGGAGTACGGGCAGGCGTCCTCGAAGCACGAAATCGAGCGCAGAAAGGTGGTGCTACGAAGCGAGGCAGCAAAGGCGCGGGCAAAGAAAGCGCTGGCGAAAAACGCTGGCGCCGCGATCGACCTTCCCGCCGATGAAGAACTCGAACCACCCGCCCGCAAACTGTGCCGCGTCAATGATACTAGTGTAGTGCTTCGTAATTGCTGGAACTAAAGGCCTCGCGGTCGATCTGATCTGGAGATCGGACGAGGAGGCGAGCATGCGAACAGCGAGTGTTATCGAGCTTACAGATGCACAACGGCAACGACTGCAACGATGGACCCGGTCGAGCACGGTCAGTGTGCGTCTGGCCCGCCGCGCACGGATAATTCTGTTGGCGGCCGAAGGCATGGACAATCCCCGGATTGCAGGAGAGGTGGGCGTTGGGCGAATTCAGGTGGGTCGTTGGCGCAAGCGCTTTGCGCAAAGCGGGCTGTCGGGCATTGAAGCCGACTTGCCGCGTAGCGGCCGCAAGCGCCGCATCAATGCCGGGAAGATCGTGCGCCTGACTACTCAGAGCATGCCAGAGGGTGCCACCCACTGGAGCACGCGCAGGCTGGCCGCCAAGGTCGGGATCAGTGATAGCAGCGTGCTGCGGATATGGCGTGCCAATGGGCTCAAGCCGCATTTGGTTGAGACCTTCAAGGTCTCGCGTGACCCACAATTCGCGGAGAAGCTCGAAGACATCGTCGGACTGTATTTGTCGCCGCCCGAGCATGCGCTGGTGCTCTGCTGCGACGAGAAGAGTCAAGTCCAGGCGCTGGACCGTACCCAGCCTGGGTTGCCCTTGAAAAAGGGTCGTGCGGGGACGCTGACCCACGACTACAAACGTCATGGCACCACGACGCTCTTTGCCGCACTGAACACGCTCGATGGCGCGGTCATCGCTCGCTGTAATCATCGCCACCGTCACCAAGAATGGCTGACCTTCTTGCGCCAGATTGATCGGGAAACCCCAAAGGACAAAGCCCTGCATCTGATTTGCGACAACTACGCCACGCATAAGCATCCCACGGTCCGGGCGTGGCTCGCGAAACATCCGCGCTTCCATGTGCATTTCACACCGACCTCGGCCTCTTGGCTCAATATGGTCGAACGGTTTTTTCGCGACATCACGACCGAACGCCTGCGCCGCGGTGTATTCCGCAGCGTCCCAGAACTTATCAGCGCCATCAACGAATATATCGCCGTGCATAACCAGGACCCCAAGCCCTGCGTCTGGACAGCCAAGGCCAAGGACATCCTGCAAAAGGTCATTCGCGCCAATCGCCGCTTAAGTTCCAAGAAAAACGAAGCACTACACTAGCTATGAAAAACTGGGCGTCATTCTCTCGGAGAACCCAAACGGCGTGCTGGTATTCAGGGACGAACTGGCGGGGCTTCTTTGCACGCTGGATAGACAAGGGCAGGAAGGAGCGCGGGCGTTCTATCTCGAAGCATGGAACGGCACGAACCCGTACACGTTCGAGCGCATCTTACGCGGCAGTACCCGCATTGATCGGTGCTGCCTGTCAGTGCTGGGCGGTATCCAGCCGGGGGCGATCAGCGGCTATATCCGCCAGGCCGTGGACGGCGGGGTAGGTGATGATGGGCTGATGCAGCGTTTCTCCGTGCTGTTATGGCCAGAGCCCAAGGCGGACTATCAGTACACCGACAAACTACCTGATCGCGACGTGGCGCAGACCGCCGAAGAGGTGGCGCGACGTTTTGCCACCCTGGACCCAATGGCGGTCGAGGCACAGCAGGACTTTGCTGACAGTATTCCGTATCTGCGGTTTGATGAGCCGGCACAGGCCGAGTTTGTGGATTGGCTGACAACCCATCAAAGACGCCTGCTCAAGGCCGAGTACAAGAAGCTGGTACCGGGCTACGCGCTGATCGTGCATCTCGCCGAGGGCGTAACTGGGCCGGTGGGCCACGGGGCTCTGCTCAAGGCGCTGGCGCTGTCCGAATATCTGGAAGCGCACGCGAAGCGCATCTATGCCAGCGTCATCATGCCTGATATGGAGGGCGCGCGGGCGTTGCTGCGGCGGGCGCAGCGTGGCGACTTGCCGAGCCCATTCACCGCGCGGGACGTATACAGGAATGGCTGGGCGGGGCTGGAGCC
>JBOIFZ010000042.1:0-2294 GCA_050741735.1 Burkholderiales bacterium | reverse complement strand
AGCCGGAACTCGGCGCCGGCGATCAGCTTCATTCCGTGTTCCTTCGCGGCCACGTGGGCGCGCACGATCCCAGCCATCGAACATTCGTCGGTGATCGCGAGCGCCTGGTAGCCGAGTCGCGCAGCGCGCTCCACCAGCTCCTCCGAGTGCGACGCGCCGCGCAGGAAGGTGAAGTTGGAAAGACAGTGCAGTTCGGCGTAAGCCTGCAGCATGGGAGAACGGTCGCCTTTGAAAAACCCCGCAAACCGCCTTGCGGCAGCCGCGAAGGTTATCTATAACCAAACGAAAATCGTGCTTTGAATTAACCTGGGGTAGAATTTCGCTGTTATTCAATCTTTAGGTGAAATGCCTTGAGGACATCACTGGTTATTCCGAAGGCTCAAACCGCACGACTGGAGCGACTGGCTGAAGAGGCGAGGAGATCGCCGAAACAGATGTTGCGGTTTGTTCTGCGAGACGGATTCGATTACACCGAAGAAGCTGTGCGGAAAATCAAACAAGGCTTGAAACAAGCCAGGCGCGGAGAGTTGATTTCTCACAGCCAAGCCATGAAAACGGTCCGCTCGGCCATCGAGAAGCATGCCACCAGACGCAAAAAAGCGGCTTGAGTGGACACCGCTTGCCCTGAATGAACTGTTGGCCGGTCTTGAGATCATTGCCGAAGACAATCCGGCTGCTGCCCTTATGGTGTATGAACGCATTGACCGTGTGGCCGAATTGTTAGCTATAGAGCACGGCCTTGGCAGGCTGGGCCGAGTTGCCAAAACCAAAGAATTTCCAGTTCCGCGCACACCGTTTACTCTCGTCTATCTGGAAAAAGGCGCCACCCTTCAAATCGTGCATTGCCTGCATCAGCGACGCAGATATCCCTGATCTCTGTTCCGGTAGTTGGCAGTTTTTGATGGCGGTGTGTTTGTCTGACTTAACCGAAAAGACCGTGCAGGAACCAGTTCTTCTGATCGTTGCGTTCCCTGAAGATCCACAGCTTTACTCCTGAATCATCGCGCGCGACGAAGTAGTCGCGCGTCACGTCGAAATCGTCCCACCAGCCGGACTCGATGCGCTCCGGTCCGTCGAGCAGCGTGAGCGGCCCGTCTGCCTGCGGAAGCAGGTCGTCCGCTTTCAGCGGCAGCGGCCGGGCGAGCAGCCACAGCGGGCGGTAAAGATCGCAGTCGCCGTCCTGCGCTTTTCCCGCCGGCACGCGGCGCAGCGCAAGCTCCGGACGGTGGTCGGGGAACATTCCCAGGCCGTATACCGCATCCGCGCCAAGGCGTGCGCGCAGATGCTCGATGACGCGCCAGCGGTCTTCCGCGCCCGGGCGCCGGTCCGCAAACAGCGACCGGTTGTGTGATCCGAGCGGCCGGGTTTCCGCGGCGATCAGCCGGATGGTTTCGACCGGAGCGGGCAGCTCGACGGTGGCGAGTTTCTCGCGCAGCAGCGTGATCAGATGACCGGCATCGCGGTTCGCTGCCGACAGCCCGACCGCGACCCGGGTGGCACTGCGATCCGCGTGTTCGAGATCGAATCGCAGTTGCGTCACGCCGGCCTGCTTCATGGCGAGATAGCCGGCGAGTTCGAGGATCAGGCGCTTGGCGGCGAACAGCAGCGGCTCGGTTTCCTGCACCGGTGCGGGCAACTCGAGCACGGTCGCATAACGTGCGGGCGGGATGAAAGGCGAGCGCGGATCGGGAAGGTGTCCGAGTGCGCGGTCCACTTCGTCGAGCAGCTGCTGGCCGAAGCGGCGCGCCAGCCCGTCGCGCGGAAGGGCCAGATAATCCCTGACGGTATGCACGCCCATTCCCGCAAGCGTGGCGATGGTGTCCGCCGGCTGGTCGAGGAGCCGCAGCCGCAGCGGCGCCAGCGCGCGCCGCAATTCGTGACGGTCGCCGACGGAAGTGGCGATGCCGGCGCGGGAGAGCAGCAGCGCGCCGGTGGCGGTGGGCGCGACGGCAACCACAGCGTAATAGCCCAGCTCCCGGAGATCGGCGCGGATGCGCCCGCCAAGCTGGCGCAGTCCGCCGAACAGCCTGAGGCCGCCGCCGATTTCGAGCAGCACTTCGTTGCCGGACGCGATGCTCACCGTGGGCGTGAACTGTCCCGCCCACAGCGCCACGCCCTTAAGCGCTTCCGCTTCTTTTTCCGGGTCGCGGGTGAAAAGGTGCAGCCCGGCGGCGAGCGCGAACGCCGCCGATACCGGCATGCCGGGCCGGATGCCGAGCCCGGTTGCAGCGTCGTTGCACGACAGCACGCGCGGGCGATGGCTCTCGTCCTGTATCACCACCGGGCCGGGCGCG
>JBOIFZ010000041.1:0-6072 GCA_050741735.1 Burkholderiales bacterium | reverse complement strand
ATGATCGACCTCTACTACTGGCCCACGCCCAACGGCCACAAGATCACCATCTTCCTGGAAGAGACCGGCACGCCTTACAACATCATTCCGGTCAACATCGGCGCAGGTGATCAGTTCCAGCCGGCTTTCCTGAACATTTCCCCCAACAACCGGATTCCGGCGATCATCGATCATGCGCCTGCGGATTCGGGCCCGCCCATATCGGTATTCGAGTCGGGTGCAATCCTGTTGTACCTCGCCGAGAAGACCGGCCGGTTCCTGCCAAAGGATTTGCCCGGCCGCATCGAGGTGCTGCAGTGGCTGTTCTGGCAGATGGCCGGGCTGGGGCCGATGGCCGGGCAGAATCATCATTTCACCCAGTACGCGCCGGAGAAACTGCCGTACGCGATCGATCGCTACGTGAGGGAGACTTCGCGCCTGTATGCGGTCCTGGACAAGCAGCTCGCGGATCGGCAGTTTCTTGCCCGGGACTTTTCGATCGCCGACATGGCGGCCTATCCCTGGGTGGTCCCGTATCAACGCCAGCAGCAGAACCTGGACGACTTTCCCAATCTTAAGCGCTGGTTCGAGAGCATCCGTTCCCGGCCCGCGGTGGTAAGTGCCTACGAGAAGGGCAAGGCAATCAGCAGCCAGCCCGTGGTCGACGAGAAATCCCGCGCCATTCTGTTCGGGCAGAGCGCCGCGACGGTAAGACGGTGAGGCGAGAGGCGGGAGGCGAAAGGCGTGAGGCGAAAGGCGAAAGGCGTGAGGCGGTGGAATCCAGGCGATGCCAGCCATCAATCTAATGCTTTGTATTCCACGGAGACGATGTTCAGGGTTTCGTCGCCAGCAGGCGTCTTGACCGTAATCCTGTCGCCCTCGTGCGCCTTGATGAGAGCCTTGGCAAGCGGAGAAATCCACGAAACGCGTCCGCGCGACACGTCGGCCTCATCGATGCCGACGATGCTGTAGGTTTTTCTTTCGCCGCCTTCATTCATTACCGTGACCGTTGCGCCGAAGAACACCTGGTCGGTTTCTTGGCGGCTCGCCGGGTCCACCACCAATGCGGCATCGAGCCGTTTGGTGAGGAAGCGGATGCGCCGGTCGATCTCGCGCAGGCGGCGTTTGCCGTAAATGTAATCGGCGTTCTCCGAGCGGTCGCCGTTCGACGCGGCCCACTGGACGACTTTCACCAGATCGGGACGTTCCTTGTCGAGCAGGTTCAGCGCCTCGTCCTTAAGGCGCTTGTAACCGGTCGGCGTAATGTAGTTCTTGACCCCTGCCGGCAGAGCCGGCAGGGCCGGCGCCTCGGTGTCCTGGTCATCGTCGTCCTGGTCGGATTCCTTGGTGAATGCCTTGCTCATTGCGGTTGCCCCGGTCATGCAGTGGCACAAGTCTAACTTCGCGGGTGTTGCCGTCAACGCTTGCGGCGTCCGGCCGGCTTTTTCTTCTGGCTGCGAAGCGCGGCTTCCAGCGCCTTGCGACCCCAGGCAAGCATCTCTGCCTGATCCTCGAATACTTCTGCCGGAGCGTCGTAGTAGGACATCACCATCGCCTGGTCGGAAAACGGTTTGAAGGGCTGCAGGCCCTTTGCCTCGAACTCGGGGCGGCTGGTTTCGTCGGCCTTGAAGTACAGGGCACCGCGATGCACGATGACGCAAAATCGGCCGTCCACGTAGATTCCCCAGCCGCCGAACATGGTGCGGGCGCGCACCTGCCCGAGCGGGGCCAGGCGTTCGCAAACGGTTTCGACGACGTCGCTCGATTTGGGCATGGAGTACAGAATTTAACGCGTCGAAGGCGCGCACGCCAGCGTTGTACAATCTGTCGGTCCGATTGCAACCTTTGCGGAGGAAATTCAAATGGCTATCAAGGTGGGTGACAAGCTACCCGGCGGTACCCTGTGGGAACTCATCGAAGAGGAAATACCGGGCTGCACCATCGGGCCGAACGCATTCAAGGTCGAGGAAATTACGCCGCGCAAACGCATTGCAATTTTCGGGCTGCCGGGAGCGTTTACCCCGACCTGCTCGGCCAAACACTTGCCGGGTTTCCTGCAGCTTGCAGATAAGTTAAAAGACAAGAAAGTGGACGAGATCTGGTGTCTGTCGGTCAACGACGCGTTCGTAATGGGCGCGTGGGGCAAGCAGCAGGGCGCCAAGGGCAAGGTGCGTATGTTTGCCGACGGCAGCGGGCTCTATACCAAGGCGCTGGGGCTGGAAATGGACCTGAGCCAGCGCGGCATGGGCGTGCGTTCGCAGCGCTTTTCCATGCTGGTGGTGGACGGCATTGTGAAGGCGCTCAATGTCGAGCAGCCGGGCAAATTCGAAGTCAGCGACGCCGAGACGCTGCTCAAGCAGGCGGAGAAGCACATTCAGTACATCCCATGAGGGACACGAAGAGCTAAGGGTCTGCTGAAAAACTCGACGGCAGAACCAATTCTTACCACCAAGATTCTTTTCAATACCTTATTTTCTATACCCGCTCGACGGGTGCCCTTGAGGGGTGCACAAAGGCACCAAGAAAAACTGACCGAGTTTTCGGGTTCCTATTTGCATTCCTTGGTGCCTTGGTGGTAAGACCTTGCGTTGAGTTTGCATTAGAGAAAACCGATCAGCGCGTCGAGCACCGCGTCGGGCTGCTCGGTCATCAGCGCGTGCCCTGCGCCTTCGAGTGCCACCGTACGCGTGTTCGGGATCTCTGTCGCGAGAGCCTGCGCCGCCTTCATCGGCGCCATCTGGTCGCGCTTGCCCAGGATCAGCAGGACCGGGCATTTGACTTGCGCTGCGGCTTCCAGCCCGTTGCCATACGCATTGCACGCGGAAAAGTCCGCATGCAGCACGCCGGAGCCCGAACGCTCCATCAGCCGCATCGCGGAACCCATCATCCAGATTCCCGGCACCCGATTGCCGCCGATCTGTGCTGCGTTGCTGTGCGAGAACACGTTGATCATCTCGTAGGCGACGTGGTCATTCGCCTTCGACGCATTGAGTAACGGCTCGGAGACCGGCATCGGCACCGCGGTGCCGACCAGGCCCAGCTTCGCGACGCGGGCGGGATGACGCGCCGCGGTTTCCAGGGCGACCAGCGACCCCATGCTGTGTCCGACCAGTGAAGCCGTGCTTGCACCGGCCGCGTCCAACACGCGTGCCACCCAGTCGGCGATATCACCGATGCGGTCGAGTGCCTTGCCTTCCGATTTTCCGTGACCGGGAAGATCCACAGCGAGCGCATTCCAGCCGTGATAGGCGAAATAGCGGCTCTGCAACGCCCACACGCTGTGGTCGTTGGCTGCGCCGTGAATGAACGCCACGGTCGGTTTCGCCGCGTCGAACGCATGATTGGCCGCGTACGCGTAGACTTTCTTGTTATCGACTTTCAGATACATGAAAGCGCCTTAAACCTCATTTACCACGAAGGACACGAAGGAAACACGAAGGTACACGAAGGAAAGTGCGATGAAAGTTACGGATTGAAATTTTATTTTCGCTTGTCACTCGTCACCCGTCACTTGTCACGGCGTTTCACTGAGCCCCGAGTCCAATTCTTCACGATATTCACGGCAAGCACGGCAGTCACGGTATTCACGGACTTGCTTACGGCAGCAGGCCGCGGATCAGCATGTGCCGGTCGCTGATCTGAATGACGTCGAGACCGAGGCCGGCCCGCCTGACTTGCGAGCGCACCTCGTCGGCGGTGAACGCCGCGCATAGCGAATTGTAGAAATCTTCCTTGAGAACCGGATGTTCGTTGCCGGCAACGGTCTCGACGATCGTGCGTGCGGTTTCCGGCGAGGCGGGCCTGAACAGGTCCATCACATAGACCGCGGCGCCAGGCCGGCCCAGGCGCCTGGCCTCGCTCCACAATACCATCGGATCCGGAAGGTGATGCAGCAGGTCCTTCGACAGGACCGCGTCAAAGCTGTGCTCGTCGAAAGGCAATCCGGGAATGTAGCCTTGCACCGTGGCAACGCGCTTCTGCAGTCCGGCGGCCGCGACCGCTTTTTGCGCCAGCGCGAGCATGGCGCCGGAGCCGTCTATGGCCGTAATGCGAATCGTGAGATGAGCGCGGGCAAGTCTTACCGGCACGTCGGCCGGACCGCAGCCTATGTCGAGAACATTGACCAGGTTCTTCGGAAAATCGGCCAGCAGGTGATCCACGTACCACTGATTGGACGTGGAGAAGTCCGCTTTCGCGTAAGCAAGCGCCTGTTCCGCGTCCTCCATGATTTCGGGTTCGAGTATTCTTTCCATTGGCAATTGGTTAGAGGCTAGAGGCTCGAGGCTAGAGGCAAGAGGCAAGAGAAGTGTCGTTCTTGACGTTGAGCGCGTTCGATATTGTCAGGCTTCCTGCGAAGCATATAAAGCGGATCTCCACCTTTGACAACCCCAACCGCAAGCCCCGCCGCGATAGGCTTCTGCGCCACAATGAAAATAGTCACCGCAGGCAGGATCGAGAGCGGCACAAAGGCCAGGACCAGTTGCCAGTCCGTGGCGTATTCGCCCTGGTGGGCCATCTCGCCGAGCGGCCAGGGGCAGATGCTGTCGCGATTGAGAACGAGCAGCGGCAGCAGGCAGCTGTCGAAGTTCTTCCAGACGATCACGACCACGATGGCGTACATTGCGATATCGCTATCCGCGAGCCCGTAGGGCGCGGCGGACCGGTGCGTCGTCGCAAATTTGGCAAGGAGTACCGCGACCGGTAGCGCGGGCGCCCGAAGTTTGCGCTCTGACGGAGCAGCACTTGCTTCGAGCGTTTGCTGGTAGCTTGAGTTATTTGAACCGAAACCAGTTGACCACGGAAGGAGGAGGGCCATGACAAAACAGCACAGACTCCCGGTCCCCGGAGTTCATATGAGCGATCGCGAGCTGCAGGAGACACTGCCGGCGCAGCGCAGCGCATTCCGCTCGCCGATTCCCACGCAGGTGGTATCGAACGGCGAATACAACCCGCTGCCCCAGACCATGAAGCAGCAACAGGTGGAGGGCTTGATCAAGGAGCTGGCGGACGAGCAGGGCGCTCGGCTCAAACTGGATCGCAGGCGATTCCTGGCCACCAGCGCCGGGATGGCGATGGCCTTCGTCGCGATGAACAAGGTGTTCGGCCCGATCTTCGCGGTGACCGAGGCTGAGGCCCGCGACCTGGATGTTGCCGCCGAACGCGCGAAAGGGCTCACGGGCCAGTTCATCTTCGATGTCCAGACCCATTTCGTGCACGACGGCTTCGACAAGGAAGGCATGCTCGGCGGCGCGAAATGGCTCTCGGAGGTCGGCGCGAATCCTGATCTGCTCAAGAGCATGCCGTTGACCCTGGCCCGGTTCAAGTTCGAGAACTACGTCAAGGAGATGTTCCTGGACAGCGACACCACGGTCGCGCTGCTGTCGGGCGCACCAGGCGACGACCCAACCTGGTGGTTTCTCTCCAATGACAACATCAAGCAGGCGGTCGACGCGATCAACAAGGTCGCGGGCAGCCGTCGCATGGCGGGGCACTTCGTCATCACGCCCAAATACCCGAACTGGATGGACGAGGTCGACCGGGCGATTGAGACGCTCTCGCCGGCGAGCTGGAAGGCATACACGCTGGGCGCGCCGTTTTTCCCTCCCTCCAACTTCGCCTGGCGCCTGGACGACGAGAAGCTGATGTATCCCTTCTACCAGAAGGCGCTCAAGGCGGGCATCAACACCATCTGCATCCACAAGGGCATCATGCCGAACGACTACGAGGCGGCTTTCCCGGGTACCTGGAGGCACGCTACCCCGGATGACGTGGGCAAGGCCGCGAAGGACTGGCCGCAGATGAACTTCGTGATCTATCACTCCGCCATCCGCCCGTTCGGCGCGAACACTCCCGACCAGGAGATGGCCGAGTTCGACCAGAAGGGATACATTCGATGGGTCACCGACCTGGCCCGGATTCCGCAGCAGTACGGGGTGTCCAACGTATACGCCGAGATCGGCACGACATTCGCCAGCACCTGCGTGACCAACCCGCGCTTCTGCACGGCGGTTCTGGGCCAGTTGGTCCACATGATGGGCGCCGACCACGTCGTCTGGGGCACGGACTCGGTGTTCTGGGGCTCTCCGCAGTGGC
>JBOIFZ010000040.1:0-9485 GCA_050741735.1 Burkholderiales bacterium | reverse complement strand
CGGACCTGGAATCCCTCGGTTTCGTACCGCCCGAGGAGCACATGCTCCGCACGGTGAAGAACGCGAAGAAAATGCTCGACCAGGGCTTTACCGCGTGCAACAGCGCGGCGTCGGCGAAAGCGCGGCTCGACGTCGTGCTGAGGAACGCGATCAACGCCGGCGATTTCCCGGGACCGAGAACGCTGGCCGCCAGCCCAGAGCTTGCGACCACGGCCGGGCTGGGTGACGTGCGGCTGATGCACATGCACCGCGAGACTTTTGCGATCATTTGCGATGGTGCCGAGGAGTTCCGCAAGACCGCCCGCGTGATGGTGCGCGAAGGCGTGGACACGCTGAAAATCAACCCGTCGGGCGACGAGTTCATCCCGCATGCGCGCGCACACCATACGGTGATGACCGAAGCGGAAATCGCGGCGGTCTGCGATGTGGCGCATGCCCACGGCAAGCGCCTGGCCGCGCACGCGCGCAGCGCTGAATCGGTGAAGCTGAGTCTGAAGCATGGCGTCGCGGTGATTTACCACGCGACGCTGGTGGACGACGAAGCCTGCGCTGCGCTGGAGAAGGCCAAGGACTGGTGTTTCGTGGCGCCGACGCTGGGCATCAGCTACACCACCCTCAACGAGGCGGCGAAGTGGGGCATCACGGCGCAGATCGCCGAGAGCATGGGCATCCGCCGCGAACTCGACACGGCCTGCAAGAACATGAAGGAACTTAAAAAACGCGGCGTGCGCGTTCTGCCGGGCGGCGATTATGGATTTGCCTGGAATCCGATCGGCACCAACGCTCGCGACATCGAGCACTTCGTGAACCTGCTGGGCTTCTCTCCCATGGACGCGATCCTGTCCGCTACCAAGCTCGGCGGCGAGATCATGATGACGGGCAACGAGATGGGGCAGATCAAGCCGGGCTATCTTGCCGACATGATCCTGGTGGACGGCAACCCGGTCGCCAACGTGAAGATCCTGCAGGACGCCACCAAGCTGCTGGCGATCATGAAGGACGGGCAATTCCACAAGGAGCCGCAGACCGCCTCGCAGTCGCAGCGGCAAATAGCGTAAGGAATTAAGAAGAACGAAAGAAACAAAAATAAACCTTGTAGTGAGGATCGCGCCCCTTGCGGGCGCTTTTTTTGCACCCACCCACCTCTCCCCCCTGGCCTCACCCCGCCCTCTCCACCTGTGGAGAGGGAGGAAAGGTCAAGATGCGGAGAGGGTGCTCAAAGGCCCGGCGGCGCCTGGCATTCTGGGCGGGAGGGTCGCTCCCAGGCGGGCGATATAGCGTCGAATTCGTTGGAGAGGTAAAAAAATGCAGTCCCGAACTCAACTTGCACTCCGCATCACCCGGCCCTGTTTTCTGCTCATGCTGTGCCTGCCGCTGCCATTGCTCGCGCAAACCCAGCCGGGTGCGCCGTCCGCGGCAGAAACACTGCTTAGGAGGCCCACCGACTTCCGCACGCGCGCGGAGGTGCGCAACGAGTATCAGAACCTCGAAGGCGACGGCTACCGAAACATTGTTGCTCCTCGCTTCGAGTACGCGGTGAGCCCCAGCGTCGCGTTCCGGCTCGACACGCCTTACGTGACATACGATCCCGGCGCCGGCGGGGAGCGCGTCAGCGGGCTGGGCGACCTGGTAGCGCGCGGCGTCTGGCGCGCAATCCAGCGCGATGGCTTTGCGCTGATCGTCGGGACAGACGTCATTTTCGATACGGCGGATGACCGACGGCTGGGATACGGCAAGACCGTCGTTGCGCCGCTCATGTACGCCGCCATCGACTTGCCCAAGTACGACTCGGTATTCTTCCCCAACATCCAGCACTACTTCTCGGTGGCCGGTGACGACACTCGCGGGGA
The DNA here is from genome assembly GCA_050741735.1 of Burkholderiales bacterium. Taxonomy (GTDB): domain Bacteria; phylum Pseudomonadota; class Gammaproteobacteria; order Burkholderiales; family JACQAP01; genus JACQAP01. Next base: position 7,635 of record JBOIFZ010000040.1, on the reverse strand, counting down.
TGTCAGCTTCACCACCCTCAAACCCAACCTGCTGACCCGCTGGCCAAACAAGATTTACACCTTTCTCGAACCGCAGTTCACCATCGACTGGGAACGCGATGCCAAGACCGGACTCTCGGTCGAACTGGAAGTTGGGAAAATCCTTTCCACGAACATCGCCGCCTGGGTCCGACCGGGGGTCGGGGTGATCAACAGGAATGAACTGTCACAGGTTTACGAATGGAACCTCGAAGTGGGGATGCGGTATATCTTCTAGAAGTGACTGGTGACGAGTGACCGGTGACAGGCGTAAGCCGGCCGATGGCCGGCATTAAAATCGTCGACGCAAAGGGCGCGAAGGAACGCAAAGTACGCAAACAAAAGGTGAAAAGCAGGGGAAAGGTTAAAGGCAAAAGGGAAAAGTAGCAGCGGTTTAAGGGTTCCTGATTTCACTTTTGACTTTCACCTTTGAGCTTTCAACTTCTGTTAACGCCGCACACAGCACGGGCAAGAGGGGGTCAGGCTTGCATAGTTGCATATGGACTTTTTGAACACGGCCCACGCCGGCGATAGTGAAATTGTGCAAGTTCGCCAGCGTTTGGTCCGCTTCGTGAGTCGAGCGTATGATTTGCCGCAACGCTCGTCGAGGAGTGCCCGGATAGCGCTGATCGGGCGGCCGATGGCGCGCCGCAATCCTGATCGAACGCGACCGGGTGCGCGGGGCGGCGATCAGGCATCAATGCGGCATTGCGCCGCCATATAACGCCGGCGACGGGTGAATTGAATTTCCAATCTTTCGGAGGAGTCCATGAAACCTGTCACTCGTTGGACGCTTGTGGTTCTGGTCGTGGTGGTGATCGGCATTCTCCTGGTGCTCTGGAGCCAGCGCGATCAGCAGCAGGCAACACCCGATAGCGGGGTCGCCGAACAGCCTGCCTCGCCAACGGCCCCCGTCACGCCCAAGGCCGCCGAGCCGGTGACCGCATCGGTGCTCTTCGACTTCGACCGATCGGAGCTGCGATCTGGGGAGACCCCGAAGCTCGACGGGCTGATCGCCAAGTTCAAGGGCCGCTCGTTCGATCGCATCGGTGCCATCGGTCACGCCGACAAGGTCGGCACGGATTCGTACAACCTGCGGCTCTCCGAACAGCGCGCCGAAGCAGTACGCGCTTACATGGTCGGCAAGGGTGTGGACGCCGCAAGCATTGGCACCGAAGCCAGGGGGGAGGGGGAGACCGTGACCGGCGAAGCATGCAAGAAAATGGGCCCGGAAAACCGGAAGAACCAGAAGCTGGTCGAATGCCTGCAGCCCGATCGCCGCGTGGAGATGACGCTCGTAGCCCCGCGCTGATCAGCCGCGCGAGTGCGCGCCGGTGTTGGATGCTGGCGATGCTGCGGCGCGAAAAGGGGAGGGCTTGTGTCATGAAGAAGGTGCTGCTGCCGATCGATGGATCGGAGTGCTCTTTGCGCGTTGTCCAGTACCTCCTCAACCGGCGCGCTGACCGGTCGAGTCCGGCCGATCCCGAAATCCACCTGGTCAACGTGCAGGTCCCGCTTTCGGGCCATATTGGCCAATTCATCAATCGCGAGCAGATCGCCGGGTTTCAGCGTGAAGAAGGCGCCAAGGCGCTGCAAGGTGCCCGTGCGCTGCTCGACGCGGGCGGTGTGCAGTACAGCGTGCATACCGAAGTCGGATGGACCAACGGGGGAAAGTGGTCGGCCTATTTTGAGCCAGTATAATCTGGCGCGGCGACGCGGGTCTGGCAGGTTCACGAATACCGACGGAGCGAGGAGAACCGCGAACAATGGAATTCCTGAACGAGCTGCAGACCACCGCGTTCTGGGTCGTGCTGGGGCAGATTATTATCGTCAACGTCGTGCTCTCCGGCGACAACGCGGTGGTGATCGCGTTGGCAGCCCGTTCATTGCCGCCGAAACAGCAGACGCAGGCGGTGATTTGGGGCGCCGGCGCGGCGGTGGTGATGCGCATCATGCTCACCGTCGTCGCGGTGGAATTGCTGAAGTGGCCATGGCTCAAGTGGATCGGCGCAGTGCTGCTGTTGTGGATCGCGGTGAAGCTGCTGCTACCCGAGGACGACAGCGCAGGCGACATCGAATCGAACGAGAACCTGTGGGCGGCGATCAAGACCATATTGATTGCCGACCTGGTGATGAGCGTCGACAACGTGATCGCGGTGGCTGCGGCAGCCAAGGGCAGTCTCGTCCTGCTGATCCTCGGGCTCGCGATCAGCATCCCGCTGGTAATCTTCGGCGCCACCATGCTGATGAAAATCATGGACCGCTACCCGATCATTATCACCATCGGCGCGGGGCTGCTCGGCTGGGTGGCAGGCGACATGGCGGCGACCGACCCCGTGGTGAAAGACTGGGTGGACGGGTATGCCGCCTGGCTGCATTGGGCGGCGCCGGCGGCGGGGGCGGTATTCGTCGTGGCCGCCGGCAAGTGGCTCGCCGCGCGCGCCGAGGCCGGGCGCAGGGAGGTCGTGGACCTCGGCGAGGGCAGCGAGACCAAGGCGCCGCACTGACAGGAGAAAACTCCCTGGTCCAGGCTGACCAGAGCGATTCAGTAAGTAATCGGGGGCAAACTGATGTTTAAATTTCTGGTGGCCGTGGACGGGTCGGCGTCGTCAAACCGTTCCGTAGACCATTTGCTCAGGCAGGTGGGCGTACTAAAGGAAGAGGCCGAGATCCATCTTCTTAACGTCCAGCACCAGATCCCCTACGGAAGTCGGGTCAGCTCCGTGGTGGGTCACGATAAGATCGCCCAGTTCCACCGCGAAGAAGGCATGGTGGCGCTCAAAACCGCGATGCAGAAGCTCGACGCCGCCAGAATCAAGTATCACCACCACATCGGCGTAGGGGCGGAGGCCGAAGTCATCTGCCAATACGCAAGAGAAAAGGGCTGCGACCAGATCTTCATGGGCACTCGCGGCCTGGGCTCGGTGTCGAACCTGGTGCTGGGTTCGGTGGCCACCAAGGTGATCCATCTGTCGCCGGTGCCGGTGCTGCTGGTGAAGTGACGGCTGAACTCGGCGCTGTTGCGGCGCACCCTCCCAGCTTGGAGGCGGCGATTTACCGGATAATTGACTGGCATCAATGGTTTCACGGTTTGGATCGCGGATGTTTGCGCGGTCATAATGACGGCAACCACCAGCAGGGTAGGCGCAATGCGACAGCAGCTCGTTTCGACCAACAGGCGGAGTGAGTCATACGTATCCAGCGATATTTGACAGTGAGTGCGGTGCTGTTCGCGACAATCCCGGCCGGCCCGGTGGCGGCATGGGAGCCAACCAGGTCAGTCGAGTTCATCAATCCGGCCGGAACCGGCGTCGGCGCCGACCAGATGGCGCGCTCGTGACGCTGGCCGCCAAAGGCGGCATGGACGTGGTGGAAACCCGCTCCAAATGTGCGCGCATCCAGGAATTCCCCTTCAGTTCGGAACGCAAGCGCATGACCACCATTCATACGACGGAGGATGGCAGGCGGCTCGCTTTCATGAAGGGCGCGCCCGAAATCCTGCTGGCACGGTGCACTTAGGTGCTGCACGGGGCGGAATCAAAGCCGCTGGACGCCGGCGTGCGCGCGCGTCTGCTCCAAATGAGCGAGGACATGGGCCGGGACGCCCTGCGGGTTCTTGCCGTCGCCTGCAAGGAGCTCCCGGCCGGCGGCCGGTACGCCGAGGAGGCGGTCGAGAAAGATATGACTTGCCTCGGTCTCGTGGGAATTCGACGATCTGGAGAATGCACGCACTCAGATTTTCATGATGTTCGTACTGATCGAACTGATCCTCGCCCTCAACTTCCGGTCGTTGCCCTACAGCATCGTGAAAGCGCGGCCGCACAAATGGCTGCTGATCGCCATCGCATGGGAGCTGCTGCTGATAGCCGTGCTGCTGCAGTTCGACGCGGTGCGCGGGTCGTTCGGGATCGCGAAGCCCTCCATGCAGGACGTGGGAATCATTCTCGCCATGGGGTGCGGTGTCCTCTTCTCGGTCGAGATCGTGAAGGCGGTCCTGCGCGCGCGGATAGTGCCCGAGCAGGCATTGGCGAAATGAAAAGCAGGCCGGACTAGCAACGAGAGCCACTGTGCGCACGAGCGTGTGCAAATGTTGCCATGAGATTGTTGATGTTTTGGTCGGCAGGCTTTGGGACGAAGGTCAGCTGGAACATGACTCACCGTGGATTGTGAAGAAAAAATGAAACAACCATTGGTCCTGCTCCCCGGTTTGCTCTGCGACGCGGCGTTGTGGGAGCCGCAGTTGTCCGAGCTAGCCGACATCGCCGATTTCTTCGTTGCCGACCTGACCGAATACGAAACCATGAAGGAGATGGGCGAGTGGGTGCTGCGCGATGCGCCGTGGAAGGAGTTCGCGCTTGCCGGGCTGTCGATGGGCGGCTACGTTGCGCTTGAAGTCACGCGTCAGGCTCCGCAGCGGGTGACCCGGCTCGCGCTGCTCGATTCCCGTGCGCGGCCCGAGAAGCCCGATGAAACCGAGCGGCGGCAGCAATTGATGAAACTCGCGCAGAGCGAGCGCGGCTTCGCTCCCGTAACGAGTCGCATGCTGCCGCTGATGCTGCACCCCTCTCGGGTCAAGGACGCACGGCTCACCAAGACCATCCGCGACATGGCGGAACGCACCGGGGTCGAAGCTTACCTGCGGCAGCAGCGGGCGATCATCTCCCGGCCTGACTTCCGACCGGAGCTATCGATGATAAAGTGTCCGACGCTGGTGCTGTGCGGGCGCCAGGACCAGCTCACGCCCCCGGAATGCAGCGAGGAAATGGCAGCGGCGATCCCGGAGGCGAAGCTGCTGGTGGTGGAGGAGTGCGGCCACCTGTCCACGCTGGAGCGGCCGGACGAGGTCAATGCGGCGATGCGAGCGTGGCTGGCCTGATATATACGAACACTTACCACGGAGGATTCTTTTCTATACCTTCTTTTCAATACCTTCCCTTCAATACCTTCTTTTCAATACCCGCTCGACGGGTGCCCTTGAGGGGTGCGCGGCGCGGCGCACGGACCACGTTACCGACGTAGTCGGCCGTCTGCGGGGCGGCTGTGACACGTTAGCCGCAGGCCCGATTGCGGGAGCAGCCGCATGACGCCCCGATCTACACCGTGCAACACAGCCTTGTGCGCCCCTACCCGCAAACTGGGCTACGCCTAACGAGTCCGGGGCGCGCGCCGAAGCGCCGCCTCCCGCCCCGGATGGCTACGCCAACGCCGTGTCGGCGGTGCCGGAGGAAAACCAGAAACGAGGAAAACACATGTGGGAGTTACTAAAAAAAAGCAGGCCCGGTGCCAAAGTGACCTCCAATGCAGCTTTTAACTCTGAGGTTTTTTTGCTCCTGCCTTTCCTCCGTGTCCTCCGTGGTGAGCGCTTTTTTCGGGTGCTTGAAGGAGAACTGAATGCAGAACGAATCCGCCGACAAGTCACCAGGTAACGCCCGGCGCCATCGCGTGCAGGAGTATGTGCGCTGGAACGACGTCGATGTGAGCGGAATCATCGGCTGGGGCGCCTACGTGCGTTTCGTCGAGATGGCCGAAACCGAGCTGTTTCGCGCGGCGGGCTTTCCGTATGCGACGCTGTGGGACCGGCTGGACATCTGGCTGCCGCGAGTCCAGTTCCACCTCGACTACCGGAATCCGGCGCGGCTGGACGAATTGCTCGACATCGAAATCTGGGTGGGGCGCATCGGCCGCAGCTCGATCCGTCTCGAGTTCGCGGTCAGGAATCCCGGCGGCGATCTGACCGCGGAAGGGCGCCTGGTGATCGTCTCGATCGACCGCACGAAAGGCTGGTCGGTGGACGTGCCGAAGCCGCTGCTCGATGCGCTGGCACCCTACACCACCTCAACACCCACCTCTCCCCCCACCTCACCCCAGCCCTCTACCCCTCAAGGGCACCCGTCGAGCGGGTATTGAAAAGAAGGTACTGAAAAGAGTCCCCCTGGCCTCACCCCGCCCCTCTCCACAAGTGGAGAGGGAGGAAAGGTCAAGATTCGGAGAGGGAGATGAAAATCCGTAAAACAAGGTATCGCCCAATCACCTGATTCTGTTTTCCGGACACTTCCAGTCGTCGGTCAGCGGAAGTTCATTTGGTTGGCCAATCCCGGGTTCGCGCCGCCCGCTATACTTCGCGCTGGCGGTAAAAAAATTTGCGCCGCGCAGCAAACCATCCGGAGGAGGTCAGCGTGACAGCACGAACCTTGGGCGCCCTGGCGCTCTGCCTTGCCGCAGCCTGGGGAGGCGCTCTTGCCCAGGACAAGCCGGTTGAGTTGAAGTTTTCCCATTGGGTGCCGCCCGCGCACCCGTTGCACAAGACCGCGCAGGCCTGGGCGCAGTCGATCGAGCAGGCATCGGGCGGCACAATCAAGATCGCGATCTATCCGTCCCAGCAACTCGGCAAGGCGATTGACCACTACGACATGACGGTCAAGGGCATCGCCGACGTGTCGTACATCAATGTCGGCTACCAGGCCGGGCGAATGCTGGTGGCGAACGCGGCGCAACTCCCGTTCATGATGGACAACGCCGACAACGGTTCGCGCGCCTATGATGTCTGGTACCGCCCGTACGCGCAGAAAGACATGCCGGGCGTGAGGCTGTGCCTCATGTTCGTGCACGACCCCGGCACTTTCCACTCCAGAACGCGGATCAGTTCGCCGGACCAGATCAAGGGCCTGAAGGTGCGGCCGGCGCAGGCCGTAATCGCCGACTGGATGAAGCTGCTCGGCGCGTCCACGGTCAATGTCAGTGCGCCCGAGGCGCGCGAGGCGCTGGAGCGCGGCGTAGCCGACGCCATCACCTTTCCCTGGGAGTCCATTTATCTGTTCGGCATCAACAAGGTCACGCGTTTCCACATCGACGCGCGGATGTACACCACCGGCTTCGCGTGGATACTGAATCCCGACCGCTACAATTCGCTGTCGCCGGCACAGCGCAAGGTCATTGACGAGCACTGCAGTTCCGACTGGGCATACCGGGTCGGCAAGGAGTGGGGAGACTACGAGGCAGCCGGGCGGGCGAAGACGAAAGCGGACAAGGCGCACACAGTCGTGCCGCTCACGCCGACTGAACTGGCGGCCTGGAGGAAATCGGCCGAGCCGGTGGTCGGAATCTGGAGCGACGAGGTTCGCAAGCAGGGCCACGATCCGGCCAAACTTCTGGCGGAGTTCGACGCAACGCTTCTGAAGTACGGGGCGAAGGCGAAGTAACGGCGCCGGCGGGATTCGCAATGGATCGCTTCGTGCGCATGGTCGAGGGAACGGCGGGATTGCTTTTGCTGACCGTCGCCCTGGCCACTTTCGCAACGGTGGTCTTGCGCAAACTCTTCAATTACTCGCCGCCGGATTGGTTCGATCTGGCGCAACTGCTGCTGGGCATCAGCATCTTCTGGGGCATTGCCTCCGCCTGTTACCGCAATGGCCACATCCTGGTGGATCTGGTCTGGGAGTTCCTGTCCTCGCGCGGACGCCGCATCCTGGACATCACCGCGACCTCGATCCTGCTGGTGTTCATGGCGGCGCTCACGCTGATGCTCGCCGACGCCATTCGTGATACGGCCGCAGGCAACGTGCTGACGATGGAATTGAAGCTGCCGGTATGGCCGTTCCACCTGCTGGCGGGTGCCGG
>JBOIFZ010000039.1:0-5119 GCA_050741735.1 Burkholderiales bacterium | reverse complement strand
ACCAGTCATTCAATCGGGCGAGATCGATGCCTGCCGCTTTGTAGTCGTGGAAGTCGTAACGTACGCCGTGATCATCCAGCCAGGCGAACGCCTTCTTCATGGTGGCGCAGTTTTTTATGCCGAAAATCGTGGCCACGATTTTTACAGAGTAAAAATCTTCCCCGGATTCATGATGTTCTGCGGGTCGAGCGCCTTCTTGACCTGGCGCATCACCGCGACCGCTTCGCCGTGTTCAGCGGTGAGGAATTTCATCTTGCCCAGTCCGATGCCGTGCTCGCCGGTGCAGGTGCCGTCCATTGCCAGCGCGCGCATCACCAGCCGCTCGTTCAGCCGCTCGGCCTCGGCGATTTCTTTCGGGTCGTCGCGATTGATCAGGAAGCCGAGGTGGAAGTTGCCGTCGCCGACGTGGCCGACCAGCGGCGCGATCAGGAAACTTTTTTTCAGATCCTTCTTGGTCTCGAGGATGCATTCGGCGAGACGGGAGATCGGCACGCACACGTCGGTGGCCCAGATTTCACACCCCGGGCGCAGCGCCTTGTTGGCGTAGGTCACGTCATGCCGTGCCGACCACAGGTGGCTGCGCTCTTCGGGTTTGGTCGCCCACTTGAACTCGCCGCCGCCGTGCTCCGTCGCGATCGACTGTACCAGCTCAGCCTGCTCCTTGACGCCCGCTTCGGTGCCGTGGAATTCGATGAACAGCGTGTCCTTGACCGGGTAGTTCAGTTTCGAAAACTTGTTTGCCGAGTCCATCTGCACGTCGTCCAGCAACTCGATGCGCGCCACCGGGATGCCGAGCTGGATGGTTTGGATCACGGTGTTCACCGCGCCTTCGATGCTCTCGAAGGAGCACACCGCCGCGGCCATCGCCTCGGGGATGCCGTACAGACGTAGCGTCACTTCGGTAATGATGCCGAGCGTGCCTTCGGAGCCGACGAACAGGCGGGTGAGGTCGTAACCGGCGGCGGATTTTCGGGCGCGTCGGGAGGTGCGAATGATGCGGCCGTCCGCGAGCACCACGGTCAATGCAAGCACGTTCTCGCGCATGGTGCCGTAGCGAACCGCGTTGGTGCCGGACGCGCGGGTCGCTGCCATGCCGCCGAGGGAGGCGTCGGCGCCGGGATCGATGGGGAAGAACAAACCCTGGTCGCGGATGTAATCGTTCAGTTGTTTGCGGGTGACGCGCGCCTGCACGGTGACATCGAGGTCTTCCGGATTCACGCGCAGGACCTGGTTCATGTTCACCAGATCCACCACCACGCCGCCCTGATGCGGGATGACGTTGCCTTCGAGCGAGGTGCCGGTGCCGTAAGCGATCACCGGAGTGACGTGCCGGGCGCAGATGCGGACGATTTCTGCGACTTCCTCGGTGGTGTTCGGGAACACCACCGCGTCCGGGCGGTGCGGGTGGTGCCAGGATTCGTCCTTGCTGTGGTGGTCACGCACGCCGCTGCTGGTCGACAGGCGCTCGCCGAAGTTGGCCTTCAGCACGGCGATCGCGGACTGGACTTCGGTGGCGGCAAGAGTCATGCGGGATCCTCGTAGTGTGTGCGGCGTCGGATTTCGTGGTACGCCGCGTTCGAAACGAAATATTAACCGAAGCGCCTGCTCATTGCCGGACGGCAGTGGCAACGCGGCATTCGTGCCTACACCATCGGCGTTTCGCAGCCTATGCAATCACCTTGCTCGCCGGTGCCGAAAAATGTCGTTTGTGAACATTAAACAGCCTTTCCCTGGTCCCGGGACATGTCGATTGCGTGGCATGTTTTCTGCATGATTTAGCTTGAGGTTTCGTACGGATTTCGCCTCGATGAAGTCGCCAACACGACACGCAAGGGGGTTACGGAAAATGAGGACCACTCGATTTGGCCAGTCGCGCTGCATCGCCGCAATCGGCAGGTTTTCGATTGACGCCCAGTTGCAGGCGCTCGTATTCGGATTGTTCCTTCTGGCGCTGGTCGGCGTGGTGCAGGGCGCGGAACTGCGCCCCGAGGTCATGTCAACGCTGCGCAAGGCCACGTTCGAAGTGGTCATGGAGAAACCCTCTGGCGACTCCTTGAGCTACGAGAAGCCTTTGCCGTTCGACCTGGTTCCGTATCAGCAGCGCATGGACAATTATTATTCGATCGGCACCGCGTTCGCGATGGAAGGTGGCGTGCTGGTCTCCGCCGCGCATGTCTTCGATCTTGGCTCGGCCTCCGTCCGAGACCGGATTTGTCTGCGCGATGACAATGGCAGGATCATCCCCGTCGACAAGATACTGAAGTACTCGTTGGAGCGCGATTTCATCGTGTTCAGCGTCAAGAACATCAAGTTCGACTCGATGCTTAAGGCCAGCAAGAAAGCAGCGAAAAACCAACAGGTCTTCGCGGTGGGCAACGCGCTCGGCGAGGGAGTGATCGCACGCGACGGCCTTTACACTTCGGACACGCCAGAAGCAGACGAGGGTCGCTGGCAGTGGATACGGTTTTCCGCGGCCGCCTCGCCGGGAAACAGCGGTGGTCCGCTGGTGGACCGCGATGGCCACGTGCTCGGAGTGGTCATCGGCAAGTCCGAGAACGAAAACCTGAACTTTGCCTTACCGCTGACCGAAGTCTATAGCGCTTCGAGCGCCAAGGCGGAAGTGCGACAAAAAGCGATCTTCCGTCTGGACATCACCGACGATACGTTGCAGAAGACCCTGGATGAAACCATCGATCTTCCCGCGCACTACCTCGATTTCGGGCGCGCGCTTCAGGCCAAGTTCGACAATTTCAATGAGACGCTGTCCGCCGAGTTTCTGGCCAAGTATCGCGACAACATGTTCCCTTACGCAGCCGGTGCGCAGACCACCCTCTACGAAAACCAGCGCGCCAACTTTCCGCGGATCATTGCCAAGCAGAAAGACGCCACCTGGGCCGCCATGGAGCCCGCCGAGAAGAGCAATTCCGACCTCGGGAACAACGGCTACCTTTCGTTCGGCTCGATGGGCAGCTTCCTGTATCTGCGACTGCAGGCGCCGGATACAGTTCCGGCCGCACAGTTGCGCACCGATTCCAAACTGTTCATGGACCTGATCCTCAAGGGCGTGAACTACACCCGCCACGTCGGCGCGGAACAGATCCGGGTCACTTCCCTTGGACCGGCCAAGGCCGAGGAATTATTCGTGGACGCCTACCAGCGCAAGTGGCAGGTGCGGCGCTGGAACGTGGAATTCAGCGAGCAGCGGGTCGTGTCCTACGCCCTTCCCGTACCGGGCGGCTACGCCGTGATCCTCAATTCGGCGTCGCCGTCGGTGAGCCCGATATTCGAGCGCGACATGAGAACGCTTGCCGATTTCGCCTACGCGAGCTATTACGGTACCTTGCGCCAGTGGAAGGATTTTCTCGCCGCGAAGGATCTACTGCCGGCGGCATTTGGCAGCATCCGCATCGACTTCTCCTACGGCAGGGATCTGCGCTACGCCTCGCAGCGGGTGGCGTTTTCTTACCCGAACACCCTGATGAAGGTCAACGAGGACAGCGACCTGGAACTGCAGTTCTCCTACTTCAAGGAAGGTGATCGTGTCGTATGGGACGTAACGCGGGTAGTGGCCGGCGAGAGCAAGTCCACCGAGGTGGTCCTATCGGTCACCCGGCACGCGAGACCTCCGCAAACCTTCAGCGACGCCAACAAGCGCAATTGGGAGACGCTGGTCAACGGTCGCGTGCCTTACTCGGGTGAGGCGTTCTTTGACAAATCGAATACGGTGATCGGCATCCCCATCCGCGTTGCCGGCAAGGCATGGTCGCTGCCTGACCAGTCCGTGGTGTATAGCGCAGTGTACGTCGCCGAGGGCAGTCAGCAGGCGAAATTCATGCGGAAGAAACTGGCCGACTTCCGTTCGCGGCTGGAGGTCGGCGAGTACGCGGGCGGCGCGAAATCACTCAGCGCCAAGACCGCGGGCCTGAGCACCCAGATCAAGACCGCTCGTTGACCGGAAAGTCATTTCGTCTGGCGGCGAAGCAACGATCAAGTTCAAGTCCGATGTGGGCGCCCGTCAACGCGCCCGCATAAGCGCCACTCTACGCCAGCAGGAATTTCTTCACGGCGGCCTCGTTCCAGGCGAAACCTGCGCCGGGCCGGTCGGGGATGATTACGTGCCCGCTCTTCACCTCGAACGGCTCCTGCAGGATCGGATTGGCCCAGTCCATGTACTCCAGCCAGTGGCAGGTCGGCGTCACCGCCAGCAGATGGGCGCTGATCTCGGGGAACAGGTGGCTGGACATCTCCAGGTGGTGCGCGTGCGCGAGCGCAGCGGCGCGCATCCAGCCGGTCACGCCGCCGATGCGCTGCACGTCGGGCATGTAGTACTCGGCGGCCCCGGCTTCGATCGCCTTCTGCATTTCAAAGGTGCTGAGCAGGTTCTCGCCGATCTGGATTGGGGTCTTCACTTCCAGCGCGATCTTCGCGCAGCCGGCGTAGTTGTCGTGGCGGACCGGTTCCTCGATCCAGTACAGGCCTTCATTATCGAGTGCGCGTCCGCGCAGGATGGCCTCGTTCACGGTCTGGCTCTGGTTGAAGTCGGTCATGAGCGAGATGTCGCCGCCGATCCGCTTCTTCACGTTGCGCACCGCGATCAGGTCGTCCTTGAAATTCGGTCGCCCGATGCGCAGCTTTACCGCGTTGTAGCCGCCCTCCGAAAGCAATTCCGCTGCTTCATCCGCGAGCAACGCCGGATCCTTGATCCACAAACCGCAGCTGTTGTACGCACGCACCGGTTTGATCTGTCCACCCAGCGCGCAGACCAGTGGCACTCCGAGTCCCTTGGCATAAGCGTCCCATGCCGCCATGTCGATTCCCGCGAGCGCAAGGCCGACCAGCCCGGGCGTGTCGAACAACGTGAACCGCTTGCGCACCTTGGCGTCGATCTCATACGGTACCAGCGCATCGCCCCTGATCATCTCGGCCAGGGCTTCGGTGGTGCTGACCAGCGGCTTCAGCATCGCCTTGCCGTACGCGGCCAGATACGAATGCCCGGTGATGCCTTCGCCGGTTTCCACGTCCACCAGCACCAGTGCCGCTTCCGGCAGCGCGCCCGACGCCGATATCGGGGGGCGCTTCAGCGGCACCATCACTGCTCTGGTACGGATGTTCTTTATTG
>JBOIFZ010000038.1:0-5626 GCA_050741735.1 Burkholderiales bacterium | reverse complement strand
GGCGAACTTCAGCCACCTTCAGCGTGACCAGGGCCTGAGTTCGACCCGAACCGGTCACGAACTCGACCTCCAACCCATCCGGTTCGTACACTTCCATCACCGCTCCGACGTCTCCTCGCCGTAGCCCCCGGCTCGGCAGGTCTTTTTCCAACACTACCGTATCAAGTACCTTCAGTTTCATCGTCAATCTCCCGGATAGGCCGTAACGAACCGCGGTATGTTTTCACCTTTCAGCATGTTCCAGGCCGTCACGATCTCTGCGTTCCGCTCGGCTGAACCCTTTATGCTGCCTCTCACCTCGAGTTTCCGGCCATAATCCGTTTGTCCTCCTACCGCCGCATCGTTAGTAAGAACAGGCCGGATATCGGCTTCCAGCCGCTCCCAATCATCGTCCGCGTACCCGAGCGCGCGAAAGAACACAGCCTTAAAAGGAGGATGATGATATGATGCGCCAGCTCCGCCACCGTGCCGCGGAGACCGGCCTAACCCTCACCCACCTCATCGAGCACGCACTGCGCGACGCACTCACCGAACGCGTGCCGGAAGGCCCGGCCTATCGGCTTCGATGGAAGACAGTGCGCGGACGGCTCCGCGCCGGGGTGGACCTGAGCGACCGTCATTCATTGATCGACCGGATGGAACAGCGCGGATGATCGCGGTGGATACCAATACCCTGATCTACGCCCACCGGGAGGCGGTACCGCAACACCCACAGGCACTTCGTTGGCTCACCCATCTCGCCGAAGGCCGCCAGACCTGGGCCGTGCCGGTGTTCTGCCTGGGAGAGTTCATACGCGTCGCCACTCACCCGCGCATCTTCGATCCCCCACCGTGCTCGCCGACGCCATCGCGGCTCTGCTCGGTTTGCTGGAGAACCCAAGCTTGCGCGTGCTCAACCCCGGGCCACGATACCCGACACTCTATGTCCAACACCTGCGTGACGGCGATGCGCGTGGCAATCTGGCCTTTGACGCCCAGGTCGCTGCAGTATGCAGCGAGCACCACGTCACCGCCCTGCTCACCGCCGATCGCGATTTCGCCAGGTTTACCAAGCTCAAGCGCTTATCATTGAACGATGCACCTGCCCGGTGAGCCGGTGATTGATTTCGATCCCCTCTGCCATCTTCGAGCAGTCTCACGTCTGGGGTGTAGTGGACACTCCCAGCGGGAGTAGATTTCGCCTTGAATGTTGAACAAAACGACTCCAAATAACTCACACGCGCTTTCTCGCTTTTTTGACGTTCCGCCGTATGGCTGCCGACCGTAGCGGGCCGTGCGGTGGGCATAGGCCATCCTCGCTCTACGGCACCCGCTTAACTCCTTGGCAGTAGAAGGCGTGCGCCCAGCGGCATCGCAGACCCATACACCGGTCAGGCCGCGAGCTTCAACTCCACCTTGAGTCCGGCGCGGGTGGCGAGGGTGATGAGCATGTCCAGGCTGAACTTATCCCACTTGCCGCGCACCAGATCGGAGACGCGCGACTGCCCGATCCTGAGCCGCTCCGCCGCCTCCGTCTGAGTCCAACCACGCTCCTCGATCAAGAGTCGCAGGCGCGCCATGAGGTCGGCCCGCATCGCCAGGATAGCTGCTTCTTCGAGGGGGAAGCCGAGATCGAGAAACACATTGCCGGAAGATCCGGTTATGCGTATGTCATCGTCGTGCATGACTCAACCCCCTATCCCCTGGTAACGCCTGCGTGCCAACTCGATATCTTGCCCTCTAAATCGCTCCTGCCTGCCTGACCGATTTCCAGTATATGGATGGCGTCATAACCTCGCTGCCGTATAATATCCGCCAGCACGAAGCGCACATCCTCGTCCAGCAACAGCGCAGGCGCTGCCATCAATTGTTTGCGGTGGGCCTCAACCGCTGGCACCGCTGTGTCATGCATAGAAGCGTTGCGCTTTAACGGTGCATTGCTTGGACGATGCCGCCCGTGATGGTGCGTCGTTTGTTAAAAAACTCCGTTCGCCCTTGGCCCTTCGACTACGGGACTCCACGTTTTAGCGCGATGTCGAAGGGTGTGAGGCCAACTGCGCTCTCCCTTCTCTAACCGGCATGACCCTGGAACATTCCTTGCCGCAAAGCTGACAAGCACCGCTGATGCCGACGGGGTTCGCTTGAGGTTAAGGGTTAACGCTGCAATTTACTTACGACGCAGGCCAGCATGAATACCATGGATGGCGTCGTGGAGCGTTTACAGGCATACGACGAAATGCGGCGACAAAGCGGCGAGATCAGCGCCGCGTACCGGCATTACGCGGCATGGCTTGCCAATACCCCGATGGAACGTCTTTGCCGCAGGAAGAAAGAAGCGGAGCTGCTCTTTACCCGGCTGGGAATCACCTTCGCCGTCTACGGCGAGGAAACCGGCGTCGAGCGCCTGATTCCCTTCGACGTCATTCCGCGCATTCTAAGTCAAGCGGAATGGGACACGCTTTCAAAGGGTTGCTGTCAGCGGGTGCGGACGCTGAATGCATTTCTGCACGACATTTATCATGGCCAGGAGATTCTCAAGGCGGGTGTCATCCCCGCACAGCAAATCCTCGGCAATCGTCTTTATCGCCCGGAAATGCAGGGCGTCGATCTGCCTGGCCGGATCTACGCCCACGTCGCCGGTGTCGATCTGGTGCGTACCGCGGAAAACCAGTTCTACGTGCTCGAAGATAACCTGCGCACGCCGAGCGGCGTCTCCTACATGCTGGAAAACCGCAAGGTAATGATGCGGCTTTTTCCGGAGCTCTTTGCGCAGATGCGCGTTGCGCCAGTCGACCATTACCCCGACGTTCTGCTCGATAATTTGCGCACTCTCGCGCCGCCGCAGGCTACCGATCCCACCGTCGTGCTGCTCACTCCCGGGCCCTACAACAGCGCCTACTTCGAGCACGCTTTCTTGGCGCAGGAGATGGGCATCGAGCTGGTCGAGGGCCAGGATCTACTGGTGCGCAACAACGTCGTCTACATGCACACGACGCTGGGTCCGCAGCGGGTCGACGTCATCTATCGGCGGGTCGACGATGAGTTTCTCGATCCGCGCGTGTTCCGGCGCGATTCGACCTTGGGCGTGCCTGGGCTGATGGCGGCCTATGGCAGCGGCAACGTCACACTCGCCAACGCCGTCGGCACGGGCGTTGCCGACGACAAGGCGACTTATATCTATGTGCCGAAAATGATCCGCTTCTATCTCGGCGAAGAACCTTTGCTTGCCAATGTGCCGACTTATCAACTGGAGAAGGCCGACGATCGCGCCTACGTGCTGGCGCATCTTGCGGAACTGGTGGTCAAGGAGGTGCAGGGCTCGGGCGGATACGGTATGCTGATTGGACCCACGTCGAGCCGCGCCGAGCTCGCCGCCTACCGGGAGCGCATCGCGCAGAACCCGGGTAACTTTATCGCCCAACCGGCGCTGGCGCTGTCGACTTGTCCGACGCTGGTTGAACAAAGCATCGCACCGCGCCATGTCGATTTGCGGCCCTATGTGCTGTCGGGCAAGGCCGTCGGCGTAGTGCCTGGCGGGTTGACCCGGGTGGCATTGCGCGCAGGCTCGCTGGTGGTCAATTCTTCGCAAGGCGGTGGCACCAAGGACACGTGGGTGTGCGACATCGATGCCGGCAATAGCAATGGCAATGGTGCTATCGCCTCGAGTGACGATTTGAAATGATTCGCCAGCGCTTCAATACGACACGCCCATGTTGAGCCGCATCGCCAGCAATCTTTACTGGATGGCGCGCCATTTCGAGCGCGCGGAAAACTTCGCCCGAATTCTCGATGTCACCTATCGCATGTCGCTGGTGCCGCAAGACTCGATGAGCGTCAATCAGGAATGGGCGGCGCCGTTGTTGATCACTGGGCTGTATCGGGATTTCGCAAAGAGATACGAAGACAGCACGCCGCGCGACGTGCTTCACTTCATGGTGCTGGACCCGAAAAATCCGTCCGCCATTTGCACGACGCTGCGAAACGCCCGACAGAACGGCCGCGCCGTGCGTAGCGTGATTTCATCGGAAATGTGGGAGGCGTTGAACTCCACCTGGCTGGAAATTCGCGAGGTCTCGGAAGCCGATCTAGAAAATGACGGCATCACGCGCTTTTTCGACCGCGTTAAAACCTGCTCGCATTTATTTCGCGGCGTGACCTTCGGCACCATGCTGCACGACGAGGCGTTTCATTTTCTGCGCCTCGGCACCTACGTCGAGCGTGGCGACAATACCGCGCGCATACTCGACGCCAAGTATCACGTCTTGCTGCCCAGCGCCGAGGACGTCGGCGGCGCGGCCGATTACTACCAGTGGGGTGCGGTGCTGCGCAGCGTCAGCGCGTTTGAGGCGTATCGGAAGATTTATCGCGACATCGTCAGTCCGCGTCGGGTGGCCGAACTGCTCATTTTGCGCGACGATATGCCGCGATCGATGCATACCTGCATGAACCAGATTTACGAGCTGCTGAAGCTGATCGGCGGCAACGTCGACCGCGAACCGAACCGGCTTGCAGACGACCTGCATGCGCGACTACATTACGAGCGCATCGGCGATATTTTCAAGCACGGTTTGCATGAATATCTGACGGAATTTTTGCAACGCATCGCCGCATTGAGCGACGAGATCCACCGCGAATATCTGTGGCCGGAGGAAGAAGTGCAGACGCCGGTGACCAGGTCGCAGAGTCAGGGCTAACGATAGAACGCGAGGACAACAGAACGATGACTTATTGCGTCGGCGTCATGCTCGATGCGGGCATGATCTTCGCCTCAGATTCACGCACCAACGCCGGCGTCGACGATTTGGCGAAGTTCTGCAAGATGACGGTGTTCGAGCGCGTCGGCGATCGCGTCATCGTTCTGTTGAGCTCCGGCAATCTTTCCGGTACGCAGGCCGTTGTCGGTGCGTTGAAGCAGCGCAGCGACGCGACCGATGGCACGCCGAATCTGATGAACGCGCAGACCATGTTCGACGTGGCCCGGCTGACGGGCGAAGCGATGCGCGAAATCGATCACCGCGACGGCCGGCATCTGGAACAACACGACATCCGCTTCAACGCCTCGTTCATTCTCGGCGGACAGATTCACGGTGAGCCGCTGCGGCTGTTCAGGATTTATTCCGAAGGCAACTTTATCGAAGCCGCTATGGAGACACCGTATTTTCAGACCGGCGAAACCAAGTATGGCAAGCCGATTATCGACCGGGTGATCACCCGTTCGACCACGCTGGCCGACGCCGCCAAATGCGTGCTGGTGTCGTTCGATTCGACGATGCGCAGCAACCTCTCCGTCGGCATGCCGATCGATCTGCTCTCCTACGAGCGCGATAGTCTGCAAGTCACCATGCGCCAGTGTTTCAAGGAAGGCGACCCGTATTTCACCGCGCTGAGCCAGAAGTGGGTCGAGGGCATTCGCCGCGCTTTTACCGAACTGCCGGCGCTCAACTGGTAGCGTGCGCTGCGCGCACGAAATGACGCCCCCGACGCTCGTACGCCACACCATACGCCCCAAAGGAAACCCATGTCGATTCATGTCGCGCTCCACCACCGGAGTGTCTATCACTTTGACCGACCGGTAACGCTGTCGCCGCACGAAATACGCTTGCGGCCCGCCGCCCATGCACGCACGCCGGTGTTGAGCTACTCGTTG
>JBOIFZ010000037.1:0-17658 GCA_050741735.1 Burkholderiales bacterium | reverse complement strand
GCATCCACAGCAATGGAATGTTTTCCAGCCCGGTGGTGGCGCAGGCGGCAAGAAATGCCAGCAGGAAATACAACCGCTTGTTCATGCTCGTTCCTTCCAGTTGATTGGTCTGCGCCGGGTGCGAAGTCGAATCGGCCCCGCTCGGCACAGGCTGGTCATCATAACGGCGGAAAAGACTCGCATCCATTGCGTTGAGACCGGTGCGAAGCCAGCAGTTCCGGCTGGAGCGTATTTGAAGACCCAAAGACCGGCAGTTTCGCGGGCCCGTGCCCGGAACTTCACGACCTCGCGCCTTCGGGACACCGGACCAGCTTGCCCGAAATGGAGCGCTTACTTCTTCGTCACGACGACTTCAAGATAATCTGCCGACACCACCAGCGTTTCGTCACCCGACCGGTTGAAGCGGTTGAGCGTGTCGTCGAGTTCTTTCAGGAATTCACCCCGCCGTTTCTCGTCCAGAACCTCCAGCGTGCGCATGATCGGACCGAAGTAAGTGCGGAAGACCTCGATCCAGTGTCCACTGTCGCGGTAGCGGAACAACGCACTACGCTTGGCAATGCGGATCGAGGAAGTCGCGGTACGGAACAGTTCCCGGAGGCGTTTCTCCGTTCCCCATTCCGGGGGCGGCCGCAGGCCCTCCGGGGGCGGAACATACTTTCCTACCAGGCGGAATGTCTGTCCCCAGAATCCGGCGGGCGTCCAGTTGGCCATGCCGATCCTGCCGCCCCTGCGGCACACGCGAAGCAACTCCTGCGCAGCCTTCTCCTGGTTCGGTGCGAACATGGAGCCGTACACGGAAAGCACCGTGTCGAACGACCCGTCTGGATACGGAATCTCCTCGCAGTCTCCGACCTCAAACCGGGCCGGGAGACGCTCCACCGCGGCACGCTCCCGCGCCCTCTCGATCAGCGCCGGAACGTAATCGATCCCGGTCGCCTCGCAGCCCCGTCGCGCGGCGGACAAGGCCGCATTGCCGCTGCCGGTTGCGACATCCAGGACCTTTTGCCCGGCGCGCAAGCCCACCGCTTCGCACAGCAGCTCGCAGGGAAACACGGTGTTCCAGGCGATCATCGCGAAGTCGCCGGTTGCCCAGGTTTTCAGTTGCTGCGCTTTGACTGCATTGAGATCTGCCATGGGGTCTCCTCACGTTCCGGATTTTTTTATAACCGACTCGAACCCTACTCGCTTTCGGCCAACAGCGTATCAGGCGATGTCGGAGATCGGCATCGGCTAATCCGGAAACGCGATCACCTGATGCTTCACCCAGACAGCCCGGGTCTCGACCGCTTCTGATCAGGGGTTCCGCCAACAAACCTTCGAATTACGAGCGCGGAATTTCTCCCGCGCGTGGAAAAGACGCGGGCGGGCGGGTGAATGGATGCAGGACGCGCGGGAGCGGGACCCGCTCCGTCTCAGCGGGCAACCACCTGCATTGCAGGGCGAAGCGACTGGTGCCGGTCGCTGAGGTAGGACACCAAATGGGCGCTCAATTCGCGGGTATCGTCGCCGACGCCGTCGATGAGACTCGACTTTCGGCGCCGCAGGAACGGCATGCCCAGCAAGTACAGTCCGGGGGCCTCGACGACGCCCCCGTCGTGGCGGACATAGCCCTTGGAATCGAGGACGGGCACGTCGAGCCAGGAGTAGTCCGGGCGAAATCCGGTTGCCCAGATGATGGTCTTGATTTGGCCACGGGCGAGATCGAGACCGAGCGGCGGTGATGCTTCGACCTCGGTGGGTTCGAAGCGCTGCGGCGGACCGACCTCGTCGTCGGCTCCGTTTTCGGCGGCCCACTTGTCGATCGTGTCGAGCAGCCGGTTCATCTTGAGGTCGGCCAGCGCGCACACGTTTCGAAGCGACCCTGAGAACTGCGCTTTGCCGTCGTTGATGCCGGCAAGACGACCGACGAGCTTCACGCCCATCCCTGTGAGCGAGTTGAGATCGATCGTGCGGCGATCGGTGTAGCCCGCGAGTTGCAGCGACGGCACGTTCCGTGCCCTGGCGATATCGTCGACCTCGTCGTAGCGTTGGTCGAGCACCCCGGTGGCGTCCATCCACCACTTGATGTCCTTCCCCCGATAAACGCGGGGCACCCGAACGTGCTCGCCAACCGCAAGCGTTACGGGCCGGCCGAAGCGGTGGATCTCATCCGCGATCTGAACGCCGGAAGCCGAGGCGCCGACCACGAGCACACCACCTTCCTCGAGCTGATGCGGATTGCGGTACTGCATCGGCGTGAGCGTGGTGATCGCCGACAGCACCGCCTCGGAAACCGCCGGAACCTGCGGGATGTTGCACGCCCCGGTGGCAAGCACGACCGTCTGGCATTGCCAGCTTCCCCGGTCGGTCACGACCTCGTAACCATCGCCCCTGGGTCGCACCGAGGTTACCCTGGTGTGGGTCCGGATCGGGACCGAAATCACTTTGGCATACCGCTCGAGGAAGTCGATGGTCTCGGGCATGGCACGGAAGCCGTCAGGATCGTTTCCCTGGTAACCGTAGCCGGGCAGCCGGCTCTGCCAGTTGGGCGTGAGCAGCGTGAGCGAATCCCAGCGCTCGGTCCTCCACGAGTTGGCCACCTCGCCGCGCTCGAGGACCACATGGTCGATCGAGCGCTTGGCGAGCCACCAGCTCATGGCCAATCCGGCCTGGCCAGCTCCGATTACGACTGTGGACGTGCGCACGCGTTCCAGGCCCTCGAATCGCGAAGCAGCGTCACTTGACCTCGACGGTGACGTTGGTCGGGTTCGTGATGATGTCGTAGACGGCTGAGCGCTTCTGCGACTGGGCCACGAGTGCCTTGATGTCGTCGGCCGACGCGTCGGCGTCGATCTTGTAGGTCACCTTGATACCGTCGAAGCCGTTGCGCACGTCGCTGTCGGCGCCGAGGATCCCTCGAATGTCCATGCCGGCTTCGAGTGTCGCGGATACGGAACGCAACTGGATCTCGCGCAGCTGCGCGACCGCCGCGACGCCAGCCGTGAGGCAGCTGGCCAGGCCCGCCAGCACCATCTCGACCGGCGTGGCGCCCCGGTCTTCGGAGGCGAAAACTTCCGGATGGTCGGCATCGAAGGTGAACCGGGACTTGTGCTTCTGCTCCGCGCCAAGCCCGTAGAAGCCTTCGATGGTGGAGCGGCTGTACGTGCCGTTCACCCACTTGCACGTCGCGCGCCACTTGAACTTGGCGGCCTCCGGTGACTTGGTCAGCGCTTCGCGTGCGCCGAGCAGCGCTTCGACGTTCACGCCGTTGTTGACGGGTTTCTCGATGGTGGCGGTAGACATGACTTCCTCCTTGTGACGTTGACATTGGAGCCCGGAAGAATAGCAGCGCGACCCGCGCGAATATTATGCCCGCAATATGATTTATTAAGCATTACATATTCGACCAGGTTATTTACACCCCGCCCGAAAACGCTCCTCGACGACGAATATCGAGCCCGGGATGTACTTGGCGTTGCGGTACGACCACAAACTGAGGAACTGAGCCTCTCGTTCTCAGCTACTCGGGCGTCATGTTTGCTGCCTTCCTGAGGCGCACGCGATACGTCCTTTGCATCAGGAAGCGTAGAATTTCGCGCGGGATTCCCCATGGACAGCACGCTGACTGCAGCGATCGCGCGCGACCACCGCATTGCGGAGGCGGAAGCCCTGCGCCGGTTGCGCGGCCTCTATCCCCGTGAGTCGTCCGGATCGCGGGTCACCGAGCGCGCGCTGGCGCTCGCCGCGCGCGCGCGCGCGGCGGCTCCGGGAGCGCTCAGCGCCGAGTCGTTTCTGCGCCATTACGGCCTTTCGAGCCGCGAGGGCGTCGCGCTGATGTGCGTGGCCGAGGCGCTGCTGCGCATTCCCGATCCCGACACCGCCGATGCCTTGCTGCGGGAGAAACTCGCCGGCGGACAATGGGGCAATGGCGACGAAGAGTCCTGGTTCGCCAGCGCGGCCGATTGGGGGCTGATGCTTACCGGGACGCTCGCGCGCTGGCACGACGCGGAGGACGACGGCCCGGGGGCGCAATTGAAACGGCTCGCGGCGCGGCTGGGCGAGCCGCTGGTGCGTGCCGCGGTGCGCCAGGCGATGCGCATCCTCGCGGAGCAGTTCGTTCTCGCCGAAACCATCGAGGAGGCAGTGACGCGCGGCGCGGCGCGCCCGCTGTACCGCTTTTCCTTCGACATGCTGGGCGAAGGCGCCCGCACCGCTGAAGACGCGGCGCGGTATTTCGATTCGTATTTGCATGCAATAAATACCATGAACACGCCGGACACCCTCTCCGTCAAGCTTTCGGCGCTGCATCCGCGTTTCGAGGAAGCGAAGCGTTTCCGGGTCTTCTCGGAGCTATTGCCAATATTGAAGGAACTCGCACAAATCGCCAGCGGGCGCGGCGTCGGCCTCACCATCGACGCCGAGGAGTCCGAGCGCCTCGAGCTCACGCTCGATCTTCATGCAGCACTTGCAAGAGAATTCACTCCTGGTCTCGCCGTTCAGGCGTATCAGAAACGCGCGCTCGCCGTCTGCGAGTGGCTGATCGCGCTCGGCCGCTCGGAAAATCGCCGACTTCCCGTTCGCCTCGTAAAGGGCGCCTACTGGGACGGCGAGATCAAGCGCGCGCAACAGCTGGGCATGCCGGATTACCCGATCTTCACGCGCAAGCCCGCGACCGACGTTTCCTACGTTGCCTGCGCTGCCAGGCTGCTTTCGGCGCCCGAGGCGATCTACCCTGCCTTCGCCACGCACAACTGCCGGACGGTCGCGACGATTCTCGAACTGGCCGGGCATCGCGAGTTCGAGTTTCAGAAGCTTCTGGGAATGGGCGACGCGCTCTACGACACGCTACTCGCCGAGAACCGTGACGGGAATCGGGTCATCTGCCGAATCTACGCGCCGGTGGGCAGCTACAACGAACTCCTGCCCTACCTGGTGCGTCGTCTCCTCGAAAACGGCGCCAACACCTCGTTCGTGCACCAGATCGCCGACCCCGACGTGCCGCTCGAAGCGCTCGTCGCCGATCCGCTCGCCGCGCTGCCCGAGCCCTACACACCCGATCCGCGCATCCCCCTGCCGCGCAACCTCTATCCGGACCGCCTCAACTCGCTGGGCCTGGATCTTTCCCGGCAATCCGTTCTCCAGGGCCTTCACGCCAAAATCCTGTCCCACCGCAAGCACGGCGTTCCCGCCATCGCACTCACGTCTCCCGGCGCCCTCGACTCCGCCATCGCCCGCGCAGCCGAGGCCTTCGACACCTGGTCGCGCGTCCCCGCCGCCGAGCGCGCCGCGGCCCTGGAACACGCCGCCGACGCGTTCGAAGAGCGCATTGTCGATCTGGTCTCGCTGATCGTCCGCGAAGGCAAGCGCACCTGCGCCGACGCGGTCTCCGAAGTGCGCGAGGCGGCCGATTTCTGCCGCTATTACGCTTTGCAAGCTCGCAGTAAATTCAATCCTTCTCGTCTTCCCGGCCCAACCGGCGAGCGCAATGAACTCGCCCTGCACGGCCGCGGCGTTTTCGCCTGCATCAGCCCCTGGAACTTCCCGCTCGCCATCTTCACCGGCCAGGTCGCCGCGGCCCTCGCCGCCGGCAACACGGTAATCGCGAAGCCCGCGGAACAGACACCTCGAATTGCGCTTCACGCAATCTCGCTCCTGCACGCCGCGGGCATCCCGACGAATGCTGCAATCTGCGCCATCGGCGACGGCGAAACGGTCGGCGCGCCGCTCGTCGCCGATCGCCGCATCGCCGGCGTCGCATTTACCGGCTCGTTCGAGACCGCGAAGCGCATCAACGCCGCTCTCGCCGCACGAGAGGGGCCGATCGTTCCGCTCATCGCCGAAACCGGCGGCGTCAACGCCATGCTGGTCGACTCCTCGGCGCTACCCGAGCAGGTCGTCGACGACGTGGCCGTGTCCGCCTTCCAGAGCGCGGGCCAGCGCTGCTCGGCGCAGAGAATCCTGTTCGTCGACGAAGGCTGCGCGCCGCGCGTGCTGCGGCTGATTGCCGGCACGCTCGCCGAGCTGAAAGTCGGCGACCCCGCCGAGCCCGACACCGACATCGGGCCGATCATCGACGCCCCTGCCCACGCCATCCTCGCGCGCCACATCGAAAGGCTGCGCAGGTCCGCAAAACTGATCGGCGAAGCGCCGCTTCCCGCCACGCTCCCGGAAGGCCACTTCATCGCCCCGATCGCCTTCGAGGTCCCGTTCGACGCCCTTCCGCGGATCGAAATCTTCGGCCCGATTCTGCACGTCGCGACCTACAAACGAAGCGACCTCGACGCCGTCCTGGAGTGGCTCCGCGGCACCGGGTACGGCCTCACCCTCGGCATCCACAGCCGCATTGAGAGCTTCGTCGACCACGTCGTCCGCTCCGCGCGCGTCGGTAACATTTACGTCAATCGCAGCATGATCGGCGCGGTGGTCGGCGTGCAGCCCTTCGGCGGCGAAGGCCTTTCCGGCACCGGCCCCAAGGCCGGCGGGCCGCATTACCTTCCAAGATTTGTTACGGAGAGAACAGTTACCGTCAACACCGCGGCGGTCGGCGGCGTTACCGAGTTGCTTACCGATCGAAGCTGACGTTTTGACGGACGGCGGGCCAACCCACCCACGAGGGTCATGCCCGTACGTCGTACTATTGAACTGGAAGATATAGGCCTGATTCCGTCGACCTAAAAGCGGTATGCACCGCATTCAAAGCGAAGGGAATGAAACTGCCGCACACGCCCACCGGGGTGGGTTCTTCGAAGTGACTCGTCTCCCCGGAGAAAACCGCAGCAGACAAGCAAAGAAACCGCCGCGTGCCGGTACAGCTCGCAAAGTGAGGCGACAGGAAAGCTGCCGAACTATAAAGTATAGGCCCGACCCTATCGTTTCCTATCGTTTCGGAGAAGCCGAAATCCTGACCAGGCTGTTCCGGCCTGCGCCGGCGTCGGTGTCGCGCCTTCGACGGTCGCTTAACGCCCCGGCGTCGCCTCCCATGGCACTACCTGGACGCGCTGATAGGTGATCGGCTGATCGGACATCCACAACACTGCGCGCAAGCCATCGGTGAAGTAGGGGTCGCCGGTGTAGTTGGTGCGCGGCGCCTCGGGCGTCGCCGCTCCGACCCCTTTCACCAAGCCGAAGCGTTCCATACCCTGCGAGAAGAACATGTCCTGCAGCAGATACCAGCGCGTCTCGTCCACGTTGGGATCGACCTTGTGGGTGGTGATCGTCTTGCGGGTCAGCCGCACGCCGATGTCGCGGCTGATCTGGCCGACCCACACGGGCGTGCCCTTCACCGTCACCGGCGCCCGCCACAGACGCATGTGGTTGCGCTCATCCACGTTGCCGCGCGGCTTCTGCAGCGCGATATCCTGGCGGCGGCCGAAGACATAGAGTGACGATACCGGCGCGTAGCGATAGCGGGAGCCAAACACCGAGGACATGATGGTCTGCCAGGCCGATGACGCCGTCGTGGTTTCGGTCACGTGCCAGCCGCGGCGCACCAACGTCGGAAACACCGCCTGATTGGTCCCGATCATCGCGATGTTGAGCGGATCGCCGTCGGTCTGCTTGTCCCCACCCTTCGTGCAGCAGGTCAACGTCTCCAGCCAGCCGCGCAGCCCGTCTTCGTCCAGGTCGGCCGTTTCCTCGGGTTTGTACAAGCTGTCAAAGTCGACCTGCTGGTAGTCGGCCTTGAGGCCGGGCACGGGCACCAGCACCGAGAAGTGCCGCACCTGCTCGCCGCCTGCGCCGATCAGCTCCAGGCTCACGTACTTCACGCCCTCGTCCAGGTTGGTGAAGATGAAACCTGATACCGTCGCCCCGGGATCGACCGAAACGGGCAGCCGCTGATTCCAGAAATGCCGATCGATCCGGGCGTTCGTGTCGTCGGAAAACCAGCCATGGGCTTTCCAGGCGACCTCGAGCGGGGAGAAGTACTCGTCGTCGAGCGTGATCGGCGGGATGAAGAAGCGCAGCTGCTCGCTGTTCCGGACCTCGACCCACACCGGCTGGATGCCGTCGCCCTCCATCGGGAAGCCGAACACATCCCGAGCTTCGTCGGGCGTAAGCGCAGCCACTCGCAAAGTGACCCCGCCGTCGGCGGCGGTCGTCGCGCGCTGCAAGTAGGGCGCATCGTCAGCCGGCTTGGGCCGGAAGCTCGCGCATCCGGAGGCGAGCAACAGTGCCATTACCAGACAAATCGACGCAACGCGGCACCTGATTCCCATGACGACTCCCCCGTAGCATTCTTATCCCGACCGCTCAGGCCGCAGCATACGCCGCGCGCGCGCAACAGGCGCCAAGGATCGACGTCGCCGCGCACGTCGATAGTCGCGGCGGGACGCTGATGCCTGGGCTGATCGACCCGCGTGCCCATCTGACTTTCACCGATTGCGTCCAGTCCGTGGAAATGAGTAGGACGGGCTACCAGTGATGTCTGGTCGTTACACGTTGCACACAGAGCTCCTATCATGCTTATATTAGCCCAATCGATTGTTTGCCTCACATTTATACTGCTCTTCGCCGGCATCTGCCCGGCCGTCGCGGACCTGCGGGTTTCCACGGCAAACGACCTGAGAGAAACCGCCGCGTGCTGGTGCAGCTCGCAAAGTGAGGCGACAGGAAAGATTCAGAACTATTAGTCCTGACCCGGCAGATCCCGCGGCAGATCCCGGCCGCTTCTCAGGCGCCCGCCGGCCAACCCGACACCCCGCCTTGAGCCCTCCCGCGAACCGTGATACGGTTGAAACTCCCAGGGACGAACAAATTGTGCTCACGTGCGGGGCACCGAACGGAATGGAGAAAATCCTGATCGAATGGAACAGATATGACCGAATGCAACGACTACGGAAAGTGGGATTCGCTGCTGCCTGAAGTGAGCCGGCGCGATTTCATCTGGTCATCGGTGGCCGCGGGAGTCCTGATGCTGACGCCACGCTTCGTGAGTGCGCAGGCGGGGCGGCCATACAAGATCGGCGTACTCCTGCCCTCGACCGGAACCGGCGCGAACTACATGGCTCACTGCATCAAAGGGCTGCCGGTGGCAGTCGCCGAGCTGAACAAGCGCGGCGGCCTGCTCGGCAAGCATCCGGTGCAGATCGTCTACCGCGACGACGAGACCAAGCCCGACGTCGGTGCGCGCGAGACCCGGTCGGTGATCCTGAACGACAAGGTCGACGCGATCTTCGGCACCTACTCGAGCGCGGTGGCGCTCGCAATGCAGGAGATCATCCACGAGCACAAAGTGCTGCACTTTGCGGCCACCTCCAACAGCTCGAAGATCACGCAGGACAACTACACGCCATACACCTACCAGTTCTGTCCTGACAGCAATATGCAGTCGGGAGCGGTGGTGGTCGCCGTGTCGCGCATTGCCGGGAAGAACAAGTGGACGAGCTACGTCTCGCTGTGCCAGGACTACGAGTGGGGTCGCGACACGCATAGAGGGTTCACCACCGGGCTGACAAAAATCGCCCCCGGCGTGAAGGAAACCCGGCAACTGTGGTTCAAACTGGGCGAGACCGACTTCACTTCCTACATCACCGCGATCATGGCGGCGAAGCCCGATTTCATGTTCGGTGCGATCGCCGGCAAGGATGCCGAAACGTTCATGCAGCAGGCTAGCCAGATGGGCTTGTTCAAGCGCGTGCCGTTTCCCGGCGGTCTGATTGCGGTCAACGACCTTAAGGCGCAACGCAAGACGCTGCCGCGGGGCATCATCGGCCTGGCGCGCTGCCCGTTCTTCGCGCACCTCAAAGAGCCGATCATGCAGGCGTACATCAAGCGTGACCGCGCGGCGTTCGGCGCCGACGGCTATCCGGACGACTGGGCCTGCATGCACTACGACGCGCTCGGCGGGCTCGACCAGGGCGCGAAGAAGGCCGGCTCGATCAATACCGAGGCGATCGTCAAGGCGCTCAAGGGTGCCACCATCGACACCTGCCGCGGCAAGCGCACGTTCCGCGACTGCAGCAACCAGCTCGACGTCCCTTCGTACGTCGGAGAGGTGTGGGATTCGCCCGACTATCCGTTCCCGATCTACAAGCCCGATACCATTATCCAGGTGGAGGGACACGAAGTCTGGACGCCAACCTGCGAAGAGGTCGAGAAACTCAAGAAAAAGCGAGCCTGAGGCACGCGCCGCGTCAACCGGCGGGAGCGCTTGACGCGCTCCGGCTGCTGCCCTGAGTTCGGCGTCTGCGCATGGATATCGGCCCCTACCTACTACAGTTGTTCAGCGGACTATCCCGCGCCATGGTGCTGTTTCTGCTCTCGGCGGGGCTGTCGCTGATCTTCGGCGTGATGAACATTCTGAACTTCGCGCACGCCACGCTGTGGCTGTTGAGCGGCTACGTCACGTTCTCGATCTTCACTTTCCTGAGCGAGCAGTTCGGCGCCAGCCCCTGGATGCTGCTGCCGGCGATTGTCGGCGCGGTGACCCTGATGATGCTGTTCGGCCTCGCTCTGGAGCGTTTCTTGATTCGCCGCACCTACCAGCGCGAGCTGCCCGAGCAGCTGCTGCTCACGTTCGCGCTGGTGCTGATTCTGGGCGACGTGATCAAGCTCGTCTGGGGCCTGGAGAACCGGCGCATCAACCTCGGCGTGGAGCCGATCGAGATCCTCGACACACTGATCAATCCGTACCACTTCGTGATCGTCGGCACCGGGCTCACTGTGGCGGCAGGCCTGTGGTATTTCCTGCAGCGCACGCGTTTCGGCAAGATCGTTCGCGCCGCGGTGTTCAGCCGCGACATGGTGAGTGCGCTCGGGATCCCGATTCCGAAGATCTACGCCATGGTGTTCGCATTGGGGGTCGGCCTCGCGGCGCTCGCCGGCGGGGTGTTCCTGCCGTTGCTGCCGATGGCGCTGGGCGTGGATCTCGACATCATCGTGCAGTGCTTCGCGGTGGTAGTGATCGGCGGCTTCGGAAGCATGCTGGGCACCTTCGTCGCCTCGATCATCGTCGGCGTGGTCTACTCGTTCTCGATCCTGTTCTGGCCCGACGGCGCGCTGGCGATGATCTTCCTGATCGTCATCGCGGTCCTGATCTGGCGTCCGTGGGGCCTGTTCGGCACCGAGCTGCGGTACTGATTTGCCATGCGTGCCCATAGCAACCGCCCCGGGTGGCCGGCCCGCCTGTTTGCAAGATACGGGATCTCCGGACCCGTCGCACTCCTGCTGATGGTCTCTTTCCTCTGCGTCCCGCTGCTTCCAGGGAAGTTCTGGACCTACGTCGGAACCGAGATCCTGATCCTTGGCCTGTTCGCAATGAGCTTCAACCTGCTGTACGGCTACATGGGCCAGATATCGTTCGGCCACGCGGCATTCTTCGGCGTCGGCGCCTATGCGACGGCGATGCTGTTCACGGCGCTCAAGACCACGGCCCCGCATATCGGCGTTCCGCAGTTCTTCCTCGCGCTGGCGGTCGGGCCGCCCGTGGCGGCGCTGGCGGCGTTGATCGTCGGATTCCTCTGCGTGCGTTTGACCGGCATCTACTTTGCGATGCTCACGCTGGCCTTTGGCGAACTGCTGTTCTATATCGTGTTTTCCTGGTACAGCTTCACCAAGGGTGACGACGGCATTCAGGGACTGCTGCCGCCACCGGTGTTCCAGGACGCCGTGAACTTCTACTACCTGACGCTCGCCATCGTGGCGGTCGCCACCGCGGTGATGTGGCGCATCACCGAGTCGCCGTTCGGCTATACCCTGCGCACGCTGCGCGACAATCGACGCCGCGCGGCGTTCCTCGGCACCAACGTCAGGATGCACATGCTCGCGAATTTCGTGATTGCCGGCGCCTTCGCCGGGCTCGCGGGTGCGCTATGGGGACCGTTTTCGCGTAGCGTGAGTCCAGGCCTGCTCGGCTGGGGCCAGTCTGGAATCGCGGTGTTCATGACGCTGATCGGCGGTGCCGGAGCGTTCATCGGCCCGCTGGTCGGTTCGGTGATCTATACGCTGCTGCAGGCGGTGGTGAAGATGTACACCGTGTACTGGCCGCTGACCATCGGCACCGTCATTCTCCTGATCGTGCTGTTCGCCCCGGGTGGTGTCCTCGGCGTCCTCGAAAAGCGTCTCCGGGAGGCACGCGCCGGCGCTGCGACGAGCGCTGGCGGGCCCGAGCCTGGCGCGCAGGAGCGGTCATGAATTCCAGCATCCTCGAAGTCACCGGGCTCGAGAAGCACTTCGGCGGGGTGCACGTCACGTGCAACATCGACTTCGCCATGCAGGAGGGCGAGCAGTCGGCGATCATCGGGCCGAACGGCGCCGGGAAGAGCACGTTCATCAACCTGCTCACCGGCTACCACCGGCCCGACGCCGGCAAGGTCGTGTTCGCCGGGGAGGAGATCACCGGTCTGCCGCCGCACATGGTCGCGCGGCGCGGCATCTCGCGCGCGTTCCAGGTCAGCAGCGTGTTCGCGCGCATGACGGTTGGGGAGAACGTGCGCGCGGCGGTGCACGCGCAGATGCGCGCGACGTTCCGGCTGTTCGTGCCGGCGCGCAGCCTCGGCGTTGAAGAAACCGCACGCGTGCTCGCGCTGTGCGGGCTGGAATCCAAGCGTGACCTGATGGCCGGGGAGCTCGCGCAGGGCGACAAGAAGCGGCTCGAGCTGGCGATCGCGCTGGCGGCCAGGCCGCGCCTGCTGTTCCTCGACGAGCCGACGGCCGGCATGTCGATCGAGGAAGCGCGCTCGACCATGGCCCTGGTCGACCGGCTCAACCGGGAGCTGAAGCTCACCGTGCTGTTCACCGAGCACGATATGGGTATCGTGTTCAACCACGCGCGCCGGCTGACCCTGCTGCACCGGGGCGAGATCATCGTCCAGGGCACGCCCGCAGAGGTCCGCGCCAACGAAACCGCCCAGAAGGTCTATCTGGGCGAGCACCAGCTCTGAGCCCGATGCTGCGCCTCGAAGTCCGCAACGTCCACACCTATTACGACACCAGCCACATCCTGTTCGATGTGTCGCTGGACGTGAACGAGGGCGAATCGGTATGCCTGTTGGGGCGCAACGGCGCAGGCAAGACCACGACGCTCAAGACCATCATGGGGCTGGCGCAAGCGCGCAACGGCGAGATCCGCTTCAATGGCGAAACGCTGATCGGCCGCTCGCCCTACCGGATCGCGCAGCTCGGCGTCGGTTTCGTGCCCGACGAGCGGCTGATATTTCCCGACCTGACGGTGCGCGAGAACCTCGAAATCGCCGTAAAGAAGGGCCGCAACGGTGGCACGCCCTGGACGGTGGACAGGGTGTACGAGCTCTTTCCCGTGCTCGCGCCGCTGGACCGGCGCCTGGGCGGCTACCTCTCGGGCGGCGAACAGCAGATGCTCACCATCGGGCGCACGCTGATGGGGAACCCCTCGCTGCTGCTGCTCGACGAGCCGGTAGAGGGTGTCGCGCCGATGGTGGTGCAGGAACTCACGCGCCAGATCAAGCATCTCAAGGGTATGGGTCTCACGATCCTTTTTGCCGAGCAGAACATGCATTTCGCCGCCGAAGTTGCCGACCGTGCTTACGTGATCGAGAAGGGGCGCATTCGCTTCCACGGCACCATGCAAGAGATGGCGGCGAATGAGGAAGTGAAGACGAAGTACCTGATGATCTAGGTTCTTCACCGAATTGCGGAGATGCTGGGGAAACAAAATCCCCTCCTGGACAGGAGCGGTGGAAGCGGCAGCGGACGGGGTGGTGGATTCCCCTTGGAATCGAGCCGGCCGCGGGCTTTCCTGGTGACGGGGATATTCTCCTACAGGAAAAAATACTCACGGTGATTTTTGCCTCAAGGCAAAATTAGTGGCACACTGCGGCCATGGCCCGCACTGCCCGCTATCTATTGCCTCA
Organism: Burkholderiales bacterium; assembly: GCA_050741735.1. Classification (GTDB taxonomy): domain Bacteria; phylum Pseudomonadota; class Gammaproteobacteria; order Burkholderiales; family JACQAP01; genus JACQAP01. The sequence continues at coordinate 3,850 of JBOIFZ010000037.1, read as the reverse complement.
AGTCCGGCGCGATCTCCAGCGAAAGATGGTTTTTGTCGCCGGGCCACGCCAGGTTGGCAAGACCACGCTTGCGAAGAGCCTTCCCGGTGCCGCCGCCGGCTACCTGAACTGGGACGTCGCCGAACACCGGGAGCGGATCCTGCGACGCGAACTGCCTGTGGGCAAACTGTGGATCTTGGACGAAATACACAAGTACCGGTCCTGGCGCGGCTTCCTCAAAGGGGCGTTCGACGGCCAGCCGCGCGGCCAGCGCATTCAGCTCTCCTTTAAAGCTCAATACTTAGTTTCGACATAGTGCCCGACCCGATCAGGGCATGGATAGCCATCCTTGGTCTTGTGCGGATTCAGCGCGGCGTCGTACTTCGTGCGTTCGAACTTCTTGTGGCAGTGCGTGCATTGAAAGACATACCTAATCTTTCCTCCCCGTCGGCGATAGTCACGATATTACCCTCTTTCTTACCTTCTTTTAGAGGTACTACCCCTTCTCCGCCAGGGCGCCCCGGGGCCGCGTCCCAGACACTCGACTTTCTTCGCTTGCCGCAGATCCCGCAGCACCCGGCGGATCATGTCCCGGCTGACGCCGGGGCAGGCACGCTCCAGCTCGGATACCGTGAATTCGCCAGCGAAAGCGTTGACGGCTGCCTCGACGAGCTCCGTCTTGGCGCCGCGCGGGCTTTTTATCTGCCCCACCCGCTCCTCGAACTCTCGATAGGCGGTCTTCAGTATGAACAACAGATAATTGATGTAGGGCGAGGGATCATGCCGGCCCTCGTGCCAACGCTGCGAGCTTTGCTCCAAGGTCTCGTAGTAGCGGTCTTTGTTCTGCTCGATGATCCGCTCCAGGCTGATGTAGCGCCCGACTTCGTAACCCAGGTGGTAGCACTGAAGCAGCAATAACAGCCGCGAAACACGGCCGTTGCCGTCACGAAACGGGTGAACGCAGAGAAAGTCCAGATTGAAGCCTGCCATCGCGATGAGCGGAGGCACCCATCGCTCCTCCAGGGAGCGGTCCCAAAGATCCATCAGCTCTCGCACGGATTCTGGAGTCTTTGCCGCGCCGACGGTCTTGAAACGGATGCGCTCGGCGCCGTCGGGATACCGTTCGATGATGTCGCCGTCTTTCTCCTTGTACTTGCCGGCGTCCCAGATTTCGCCGCGCGTGAGACGATGCAGCTCGCGAACGGTCTTCTGAGACACCGGCAGCCGTGTCCCTTGCTCGTGAATGAGCTTCAGCGCGTTGCGGTAACCGCGCACTTCTTCTTCATCGCGGTCCCGTAAATGCGCACGGCCGAAGATGATCGTCTGGATGCGCGCCTGATCTACCTGGACGCCCTCAATCCGATTCGACGAAACCGCACTTTCGATCAATGCGTGTTCCCGCAGAACTCGAAGCCGCTGGGGTGACTGGCGGGTGAACAGCTCCTGCTTGCCGCGCGCCTCCGCCAAGTCCGCGAGATACCAGGACGTGACGGTCGGGATCGTTTGCGGTTTCGCGGACAATTGCCTGAGCGTCATCATCGTTATTTCTTCTCGTACGGAGGGGAATCCTCGCGCACCTGCATCGGCCGGCTCATCTTAGCCTCGTCTCGTCCTTCTTCTGGCGTTTTCCACACTACGGATTTCGGCCTCGCGGGCACCTTGAAATCCGATGGCAGTCGCCGCGTCTGCTTTCTCGAACTGCGCCCGCTGATGCGCGAAGCGCGCTTCGGCAAATCGCAGGAAGATGAGGCCAAGGACGGGTGTCGAGTACCACCCCGCCTTCAGCCCCGAATTCGCTCGGAAATGATCCGCTGCCGCCCACAGGTGCTTTTCCAGCACTTCATTGGCGGTGTCCTTTTCAGTCGGTGCGACCCAGCGCATTCAGTTTCCACCTCAACTTCCTTGCACGTCCTATTTCCCCTTGAACGCCGGTGAGCGCTTTTCCATGAATGCCCGCCTACCCTCGACGTAGTCCTCGCTCTTCATGCAACGTGCCACCATCTTCTTTGCTTCCGCGTAATCGCCTTTGGCCGCGATCAGGGCATTGATAACTGACTTGGACGCGGCGATCGTCAGCGGCGCGTTCGCCGCGAGTTCAAGGGCGAGTTTGCGCACAAAATCGTCGAGTTCGGCGTCGGGCAGCACGCGGTTGACCAGGCCCATCGCGAGCGCTTCGTCGGCGCTGTAGCGACGGGCGCTGAACATGATCTCGCGCGCGGCGGCGTGGCCCACGGTTGCCACCAGCCGGTTGGTGCCGGGCACGCCATAGCCGAGCCCCAGGCGCGCCGCAGGAATCGCGAATCGGCTCGAAGCGTCCGCGTAGCGCAGGTCGCAGGAAAGCGCCACGGCCAGTCCGCCGCCGACGCAGTATCCATGAATCAGCGCGATCACTGGCTTGGGCGAGTTCTCGATCGCGTGGTGCGCGGCATCCATCAGGGCTTCGTACGTCTTGACGTCGGCTGCGTTGGAGCGGCGCTGTTCGAATTCGGAAATATCGGCGCCCGCCGCAAAGGCGACCGTGCCTTCGCCGCGCAGCACGATGCAGCGGATCGCGGGATCGGCATCAAGTTCGGCCATGGCCCCGGCGATCGCGCGCCACATTACTTCGCCGATTGCGTTGCGGCGCGTCGGGTTGTCCAGCACCAGGCGGCCGATCGGTCCGTCGCGCTCGACGCGCAGTTTTCCTTCACCCATAGCGTCTCCTAAATCACTTCGGCAGCGCGCAGGCCGGAAATCTCCGCTTCGGAGTAACCGACCTCGCGCAGGATTATGTCATTGTGCTCGCCCGCCGGCCCGATTGCCCGTTTCATGCGCGTCGGCGTACGCGACAGCCGTATCGCCGGGCCGACCAGCTTGAGCTCACCGCCGTCGGGTTTCGGCACCGGCACCGCCATGCCGAGGTGTTGCACCTGCGGATCGGCGAACACTTGGTCCATCTTGTAGATAGGCCCGCAAGGCACCCCAGCGCCCGCCAGCAACTCGATCAGCGCCGCCGAGGTGTAGCGCTCCGTATGCCGGGCGATTGCCTCGTTCAGCGCAACACGATTCTTCGAACGCAGTTTCGCGTTCGCGTAGTCCGGATGGCGGGCCAGAGCGGGATCGCCGAAGGCTTCGCACATGCGCCCGAAAATCGGATTGCCCGACGCCGCGACGTTCACGAAACCGTCCGCGGTCGGATAGACGCTGGTGGGCATCGAAGTCGGGTGATCGTTGCCCGCCTGCCCCGGCACCTCGCCCTCCACCAGCCAGCGCGCGGCCTGGAAGTCCATCATCGCCACCATCGCGGAGAGCAACGAACTTTGCACCCACTGGCCTTTTCCGGAAACGCTGCGCTCCTGCAGCGCGATCAGCACGCCGAGAGCCGCGAACAGGCCCGCGCTGAGATCGGCGACCGGGATGCCCGCGCGCACCGGCCCGTTCCCCGGCAATCCGGTCACCCACATCAAACCGCCCATTCCCTGCGCAACCTGGTCGAAACCGGCGCGGTCACGATAAGGCCCGTCCTGGCCGAAGCCTGAAATGCTTGCGTAGATGAGCCTGGGGTTCTCCGCGGCCAGCGTTTCGTAATCGATGCCCAGCTTGTGTTTCACATCCGGCCGGAAGTTTTCCACCAGTACGTCGGCGGTCCTCGTCAATCGCTTGAGCACCTCGACGCCGCGCGGATCCTTAAGGTTGAGCGTGAGCGAGCGCTTGTTGCGGTGCAGGTTCTGAAAGTCCGAGCCCTCCCGCGAACCGAGGATATCTTCACCTGCCCGCGCCGGCATTTCGATCTTGATGACGTCGGCGCCCCAGTCGGCGAATTGCCGGGTGCAGGTCGGTCCCGCGCGAACGCGCGTCAGGTCGATTACGCGGAGATGGGAAAGGGCTTCCA
>JBOIFZ010000036.1:0-7106 GCA_050741735.1 Burkholderiales bacterium | reverse complement strand
TGCCTGGGAATTCGCAGCTGCGGGCGGGGGCGCTTCAGCAGGCTGTTTGGCCGCGGGCTGCTCCGCGGTCACAGGCGCGGACTCCTTCGAAGTGGCATCTTCGGGCGCGATCTCGCCCATTGGCGCGGCCGAAACTACTGGCAGCTCTTCGGCGCCGCTGGCAAACGCGTTCAGTTCCTGCTCACGTGCGATGGTCGCGCGGATCTGGCAGTCCTTTACGTACACCGAAGGGTTGCTGCCCGGCGCTGCGTGGATCGCCTGCCATGTACATTGCGCGTCGCGGTAAGCATTGAATTTGCGCTGGCTGTCCAAGAACGCGCCCAGTACGGGGCGCCGGCCGTCCTGTTGCAGTTGCTCGATGCGCTCCTGCGCAGCCTTCAACGCTGCATTCAGGCGCAGACTGGCTTCTTTGAGCTTCGCGTCCAGACATGCGACCGGCACATCGGAAGTCGAGCACTCCTGCAGCGGAGTCGCCGTCGCCATGCCCGCATGCCCGCCAAACCCGGCGATCAGAGCGATCGCCAGTATGCAATTCTTCGCCACTTTGTCCTCCGCGGTTTTGTGTCTTTCCCAAAAATTACTGCGACAGGACGCGCTCGCACCAGCGCGCCGTGCTCAACACGCCGGCGTCGGCGCCGGGGCGGCCGACGATCTGGATGTTCACCGGCAGGCCGCTTTTCGATTGGCCGCAAGGCATCGACAGCGCCGGAAACCCGCAAAAATTGATCGGCGAGGTAAAGCGCGTGAGCATCGGTGCCAGATGCTGATTCCTTCCACTGAGATTGATGGTCGCGGTGCCGCTCTTCGGGGGCAGCACCGGCATAGCGGGAATGATCATCACGTCGGCGTCGCCGAACGAAGCGATCATGGACTGCCGGACCTGCGCGCGCAGCTGCTGGGCCTTGACGTAGTCCACAGCGAGATAGAACTGGCCGATCTCGAGGCGTACGCGCACGTCGTCGCCCAGTTTGTCGCCACTTTTCTCCAGCAGATACCAGTTGGCCTGGCTCGCTTCACTGCTGATGGTGATGAGCTGGATGCCCGGAGCCAGCTCGATTCCCGGCACGTCCATCTCACCTAAAGGCGCGCCGGCCATGCGGAAGGCGGACAGCGCCCTTTCGACCGCGGCACGGACTTCGTCGTCGAGCGCGTCGTAGAAGAATTTGCGCGGCTTCATGATCCGCGGCGGCATCGCCTGCGTGCGCGGCAGCATCGAGTGCGTCGCCAGTCCGGCCATGACCTCGAAGGCGACCGCGGCGTCCTCGACACTGCGAGTGAGGGGACCAATATGATCCAGCGACCATGCAAGCGGCACCACGCCATCGCGCGGGACGGCGTCGTATGTCGGCTTGAAGCCGACGATGCCGCAGCATGCGGCCGGCTGGCGAATCGATCCGCCGGTGCAGGAGCCCACTGCCACCGCCGCGAGTCCCGCGGCGACAGCCGCCGCCGAGCCGCCGCTGGAACCCCCCGGAATATAACCGGGATAGCGCGGATTCTGCACGTGGCCGAAGTGCGGATTTTCGCTGTTGATGCCGAACGCGAGTTCATGCAGATTAGTGGTGCCGACGATGAGCGCGCCGGCGGCACGCAGCCGCGCCACCACCGGCGCGTCGCGTTCCTGGATCCTGGCCTCGATCGCCCTGGTGCCGGCCGTCAGCGGATATCCGCGCACCGACATGAGATCCTTCACGGCGACCGGCACGCCGGCAAGCGGACCGGGATCCTCGCCGCGCTGCACCCGCTGCGACAGAGACTCCGCCTCCCGGAGGACCAGGTCGCGATTCACGGTAATGAAGGCATTCAGATGCCGGTTCGCATCGATGCGGTCGAGAAACAAAGTGGCGATCTCGAGCGGCGACAGTGCCCGCTGCCTGACCTGATGAGCGATCTGCACCGCGCCGGCAAAAAACAGGTCCGGGGACATCGACACCGGCTGGTAGGTACCGGGCTCGAAGCCGAGGTACTGGTGAGGGCGCGGCGGGGAAAGCACCGGGTCGCCGGCGACCTGCGCCTCGAATACCTGCTCCATGTCTGCCAGCCCGAAAGCGAAGCGCTCTTCCCAGGCTGCGGTGCGTTCAGGATGGGCGTACCGGCGAAATGCCGCCACGGCACGCAGAAACTCGGAAGTGGGGCGTTTTGACATGGGAATCCGTGACTATCGTGACGACGTGACTATCGTGACTCGTAAACTATCAAGACGTTTTGCGAGGTGGAATTACCTTGCCTCCAGCGTACACCGAATCGCGCTTTCCGAACTTTTACGATAATCACGATAGTCACGTCGTCACGACCATCACGGCTTCTACAGAAACAACGTGAGAACCCCGGTGTATCCATACAGCCGGTTATGGGAAATCTCGCCGTTGCAGAAAAATCCAACCAGCGGAAAATCGCCGAGCGCCTGCCGGATCATGCCGACTTCCTCGGACTCGTCGCCGAAAAGATTCGGGCCGCGGGCGACGCAGGCGTAGTACAGGCCGCCGCGCGGACGGCCGAACAGTCCGCTTTTGATGCTGTCGAGCATACGCGCCATGTCCTCGGTTGCGCTGATTTCGTCGCGGCGGCAGAACATGATCTCGCCCCCGGCCTGCGGCACGTCGCCGATCGCCAGCAGCCTGTGCACCGGGTCGATGCCCACGAGATTGCGCACCACGTAGTCGCCGGTGTCGGAGCCGCCGACATGCAGGCCCGCAAAAATGGTGCCGCCGAGCTGCGCCAGATTGCGCGACAGCGGCTCGCCCACATCCTCCCTGAAAACATCGAGCGCCGCACGCCCATCGAGCGAGATCAGGATGTTCTGTCGGCTGCCGGTGATGGTGTGACGGGGACCGATTGGCGAACAACCCTGGGTAAGCCGCGTGGACACCACGACCTCATCGGAGAACAGCACGCCGGAAAGGCCGCCCTTGGCGATACCGTCGGCGATCTGCACCACTTCGCGGCGCGAGCTGGTCAGCCCCCCGGCAATGAATCCGCTTTCCATGACTCCGGCGAAGTCGTCGATCAGCCGCGCCAGCTGGGCGTTGCGCGGGTCGCCGTGGACGATGGCGAAATTGGCCGGCAAGCCGCCGAAGTGCAGCGGCTGGCGCTCCAGGTCCTGGGGCGCGCGCATCCCCGAAAAGACCCGGAAGCTCGCGTCCTCGAAGGCGCACAGCATGATCGCCAGCGCCGGCTCGTCGTAGTACTCGCGCCCGCTGGCGACCACGCCCATTCCCACGGTGCCGGTCCAGTGCAGGATGCCGGTGTTGGTGCGGAAGTAGGCAAGGATTTCCGCGACTTCGCCGGCAAAGTTGTCGGTGATGTAGAGAAAGCCGAGATTCGCCCCCGCCGGTCCCTTGCCGGCCTGCTGCAGACACTGCGCCGCCGCGTCGCGCCAGTTGGGCGACGAAGCGTGGCCGCAGGAAAAGATTTGGGTCATCAGCGGATGAGCACGGTAGCCAGCCCGAGGAACAGACCCATACTGGCGACGTCGGTTGCAGTCGTGAGACAGATGCTCGAGACCGTGGCGGGGTCCGCCCCCAGCCGCTTAACGGCTTCGCGCGCGTTGCGCTGCCTGACCGCCGTGATCAGCGACCGGCGGCGCAGTTGCTCGTTGGCGCACGCAGAGTTGGTAGGGTTATCGTCCATCTACCGTACCTGTCCGGGAATATCCGAAGTGTTTCGAGTTTACCGCGGACCGCTCGCCCGGGGGGCATTCGGCCCGTGCAAAGTGCGGCACTATCCTTATAGCCAGCGTCCTTATCTGGTATTGTGTCCCGTATGTAATTTGTCTAACAAAGTGCTGTCCAATGGGTATGATCGCTACCCACGGAGAGCACGCAATGCGAACTGGCCGCCCGAGACAATCGCTTGACCTGAGTATGGAGGAACGTACGCAACTCGAATCGATCATCGCCTCGCGCAGTTTGCCCCACGGGCTGGTGCGCCGGGCGCAGATGGTGCTTTGGACCGAGACCGGCATGCCCAATCGCGAAGTCGCGCGTCGACTCAAGGTCAGTGCGCCAACGGTGAACTTCTGGCGCGGGCGCTTTCGCGCGCGGCGCGTGACGGGGCTGCACGATGAGCTCAAGCCCGGACGGCCACGTAGCCATGGCGATGAGCGTCTGGCGCGGCTGCTGAAGACGGCGATTGGGCAACGCCCCAAGACCGGGACGCACTGGAGCGTGCGCGCCTTGGCGGCGCGCTCGGGCCTGAGCAAGAGCTCGGTGCAGCGTTACCTGAGCCTGTTCGGGGTGCAGCCGCACCGCAGCCGCAGCTTCAAGCTCTCCAATGACCCTTTCTTCATCGAGAAGGTGCGCGACATCGTCGGGCTTTACCTCAACCCGCCTGAGCACGCGCTTGTCCTTGCAGTCGATGAGAAGAGCCAGATCCAGGCCCTGGAGCGCACCCAGCCGCTGCTGCCGCTGGGACTGGGCTACCTCGAAGGGGTGACCCACGACTACTACCGGCACGGCACCACGACGCTGTTTGCCGCGCTCGATGTCGCCAACGGCACCGTGATCACCCAGTGCAAACCCCGCCACCGCCATCAGGAGTTCCTCGCCTTTCTGCGCCACCTCGAGGTGCAGGTTCCCGAGCGGCTCGATGTGCACCTGATCGTGGACAACTACGCCACGCACAAGCATCCGCGCGTGCGGGCCTGGCTCGCTCGACGGCCGCGCTATCACCTGCACTTCACCCCGACCTACAGCTCCTGGCTCAATCAGGTCGAGATCTGGTTCGGTCAGATCACCCGCCAAGCCATCCGCCGCGGCTCGTTCACTTCCACCGCCGATCTGCGCCGCCACATCGAGCGCTTCGTCGAACACTGGAACGCGCATCCCCGGCCCTTCGCCTGGACCGCCACCGCCGATTCGATCTTCGCCAAACTCGAACGGCTTAGTAAAGTTATTGGCGGGACGCAACACTAGAGAAGCTCTGCATAGGTCGCGCACGTGGAACTTGGTCAGAGCTTCCCTTGGAAAATCCCGCAGTTGGCGCCTATAATTCCAGTTCCTGAGTCAGAGCGGAGAATTTCCATGTCTGCCGTACTGCAAGCGAGCAACGAACCGGTCCTGCTGCGCCATGACAGCGGCGGCATCGCCACCGTCACGCTCAACCGTCCGAAACAGTACAACGCGCTCTCCGAAGAGCTGCTGACCGAACTGCAGTGCGCGCTCGATTCGATCGGGAAGGACCCCTCGGTGCGAGTGGTCGTCATTGCCGGCAGCGGCACCGCTTTCTGCGCCGGTCACGACCTCAAGCAGATGCGCGCCAACCCGAAGATGGCGTATTACGAGAAGCTTTTCGCCCAGTGCAGCAAGGTAATGATGACCCTCACCCGGCTGCCGCAGCCGGTGATCGCGCGGGTGCACGGCATCGCCACCGCCGCCGGCTGCCAGCTGGCGGCGCAGTGCGACCTGGCGGTGGCCTCGGAAAATGGGCGCTTCGCCGTATCCGGAATCAACGTCGCACTGTTCTGCTCGACGCCCAGCGTGCCGCTGGCCCGCAACATCTCGCGCAAGCAGGCGATGGAGATGCTGCTCACCGGCGATTTCATCGACGCCGCAACCGCAAAGGCTCGCGGCCTGGTAAATCGCGTGGTCCCCGTCGAAAAACTGGATGCGGAAGTGAAAGCGCTGGCGGATGCGATCATTGCCAAGTCCCCGGTCGCGGTCACCACCGGCAAGAGGATGTTCTACAAGCAGATCGAGATGGGAATGGAGGCAGCTTACGAGTACGCCTCGGAAGTCATGGCCTGCAACATGATGGCCGAGGATGTCGGCGAGGGCATCGACGCCTTCACGCAGAAGCGGGCTCCGAACTGGAAGGGCAAGTAAGAACCACCCACCTCACCCCAGCCCTCTCCACCCTGGGCTCACCCCGCCCCTCTCCATTAGTGGAGAGGGAGGAAAGGTCAAGATGCGGAGAGGGTGTGAAAGACAGAAACGGGCGACAATGCTGTCGCCCGTTCTTGTTGGTCGGTTGCAGTTCCGTATACCTCTCGAAGGGGAAAAAGCCGGCGCGAGTTGGTCGCAACGATTCTGCCGTCACCGAGGAGGTAAGATCATGAAAAGGCTACTGTCATTTGTCGTTGCCCTGGCGCTGGGCGCAAACATCGGCAATGTCCTCGCCGGCGGCTCCGATTACGCAATCGCACCGGGCAAGCTGGCGAAATTTTCCGGCAAGGTTTCCGAGTGGCCTGTGCCCACGCCTGAGTTTGCGCGCGACCCCGCCCCCGGCCCGGACGGCGACATTTACGTCGCGGTCATGTATGGCAACAAGATCGCCCATTTCGACACCGACAAGCAAACGTTCAACGAATGGGACCTGCCGCCCGGCGCCAGACCCCACGGCTTACTGGTGGATAAGGACGGCATCGTCTGGTACACCGGGAACGGAAACGGGTCGATCGGCCGGCTCGATCCGAAAACGGGCAAGGTCACGGAATTCAAGGCGCCTTCCGGCGGCGATCCGCATACGCTGGTCACCGACGGCAAGGGCACCATCTGGTTTACGGTGCAGGGCGGCGGACGCATCGGTCGGCTGGACATGAACTCCGGCAGGATCGTCGAATACAATTCCAGCGGCCGACCCTACGGCATCGCGCTCGACAAGGCCGGCAACGTCTGGTTTTGCCGCATGGGCGCGGACGCCCTCGGCAAACTCGACCCCTCGACGGGAAAAATTACGCACCTCGAAACAGGCAGAGGCAGTCAGCCCCGGCGCATGGCGACTGCGCCCGACGGGTTCTTGTGGGTCACGCTCTACGGCAACGGCAAGCTGATCAAGGTCGATCCGGCAAGCGCGAAAATCGTCAGGGAGTACCGGCTTCCCGCCGGCGAGAACGGCGGCCCCTACGCGGTGACCGTGGACGGCGGCGGAACGGTCTGGGTCAACGAGATTAACCGCGATACCGTCGTGCGCCTGGACCCGAACACCGGCGACATGAAAGTGGTGAATCTGCCGTCAAAAAATGCCGGCATCCGCAAGATGATCGTCGATGCCCGCGGGCGGCTTTGGTACATGGGCTCTCACAACGGCCGCCTTGGCGTCGTGGAATAACGAAATTCTACTGGCCACAGAGGGCACAGAGAACACAGAGAAACCCAATGGACGAAATG
>JBOIFZ010000035.1:0-3137 GCA_050741735.1 Burkholderiales bacterium | reverse complement strand
CCTTGACGGTTTCGCCGCGGCGCGGATCCGGAGCGGAGATTACCGCCACTTCCTTGATATCCGGGTGCTTGTAAAGTGTGGTTTCGAGCTCCGCCGGCCAGACCTTGAAGCCGGAGGCGTTGATCATTCGCTTGAGCCGGTCGGCGATGTAGTAGTAGCCGTCCTCGTCAACGCGCCCGAGGTCGCCGGTGCGAAGGAAGGTCTTGCCTTCGATTTCGATGAATCCTGTTTTATTTTCGTCCGGTCGTTGCCAGTAGCCTTTCATTACCTGTGGGCCGTGTACCACGATCTCGCCCTGCTCATTCGGTCCGAGCGGTTCCAGGGTGTCGGGGTTGATCACCATAGACTCGGTATCGAAAGTGGGAAAGCCGAGGCACTGCTTGCGTGGTTTGTGCGGCGGGTTCATGTGCGTCTGCGAGATGGTTTCGGTCATCCCGTAGGCCTCCATGTAATCGATTCCGCACAGTTCATGGAGCTGCTGCGCGATCGCTTCCGGCATCGAGCTGCCGCCGCCGAAGACATTCTGCAGGGAAGACAGGTTGCGGCCAGCGGTTGCGGGGTGGGCCAGCAGGTCCACCACCATCGTCGGCACGTTGGCCCAGTGGGTGACGCCGTAGCGCTCGATCATGTAGCCCGCCGCATCCGGGTTCCAGCGCGGCAGGATGGCGATGGTCGCGCCAGCGTACAAAGTCGCGTTCATGCTGTGCTGCATGGCGGTGACGTGAAACAGTGGCGCCGTGGCGAGCGCTACCGAATCGGCGGTGAATCCCTCCCACAGCGCCGCACCCGCCAGTGTGGTCATGATGGTGCGGTGGGTGTGCATGCACCCCTTGGATTTCCCGGTGGTCCCCGAGGTGTAGAGAATCGCGGCGAGATCGTCCGCCTCGGCTGACGGCTTCAGCGGCTTGTAGACAGCGGCCAGCGCATCGGCCCAGGACACCACACCGGGGTCAGTGATGAGCTGGCGCGGCGCCTGCAGGAATTCCGGGATCTCCAGCGTAGTGTATTCTGTCAGGTAGTCGCCGTAGGTAACGACGATCGCGTGTTTCACCTGCTTGCCCATCAGCGGTTGGATCTGCGAATACAGGTCCTGGGCGACGAACGCAACGGATGCACCGCCGTCCTCGAAGTAATGAACCAGTTCGTCGGTCACATGCATCGGGCTGACCGGGACCACGACCGCGCGCGCGCGCAGGATCGCATAATAGGCGATGACGAACTGCGGTGAATTCTGCATCTGCAGCACCACGCGATCGCCCTTGCGCACGCCGCAGCGGTGCTGCAGAAAGCCTGCGATCAGGTCAACGTCCTTCTTCAACTGGCGATAGGCGAGGCGCGTGTCGTAGAAAATCGTCGCCGGCTTTTCGGGGTAACGCGCCGCCGCTACCTCGAGATTGAAATGGAGCGACATGGCCGGCACGGTGAGGTGCCTGGGGAGGTGCTTGGGCCAGTGCTGCAGATGCCGGGCTTCCATCGGGATCGATTCAACCGCCGAGTTTCTTGTTTTCGGCTTCCTGCAACTGCCGCCACTGGATCTTGCCGGTGGCGGATTTCGGCAGGCTGGCGACGAACTCCACCACCCGCGGGACTTTGTAAGCGGCCATGCGTTCACGCGACCAGGCCTCGATGTCTTCCGGTGTGACTTTTCCGCGGCTCGCCTCCTTGAGCACCACCAACACCTTGACGGTTTCGCCGCGCCGCGGGTCCTGCGTGCCGATCACGCAGGCCTCGTGAACGTCGGCGTGATGATAGAGCGTGGCCTCGACCTCGGCCGGCCAGACCTTGTAACCAGAGGCGTTGATCATGCGCTTGAGGCGATCGACGATGAAAAAGTAACCGTCGTCGTCGCAGTAGCCGAGGTCGCCGGTGCGGAAAAAACGTTTGCCCCCGAGGTCGATGAAACTCGCCGCCGTGGCGTCTTGATTCTTCCAGTAGCCGAGGAAGATCTGCGGGCCGCTGGAGACGATCTCGCCGACCTCTTTCGGGCCGAGTTCTTTCAGGGTGTCGGGGTTGATCACGCGCGCTTCCGTTGAGCAGATCGGAATGCCCAGGCACTGTTTCTTGGTACGCTGAGGCGGGTTGATGTGCGTAGGCGCGATGGTCTCCGACAGTCCGTAGCCCTCAATGTAGGAGAGACCGGTGCGATCCTGCAGGCGCTGCGCCACCGCCTCGGGCATCGCCGCACCGCCTCCGCCGATGTGCTTGATGCTGGTGATGTCGTAACGGCCAAGTTCCGGATTGGAGAGGAAGTCGATTGCCATGGTGGTGATGTTGGTCCAGCCGTCGACTTTGTAGCGCTGTATCAGCTCGGCGGCGGTGTCGCGGTCCCAGCGCGTCATCAGCACGATGGTCGCGCCGCGGTAGATCGGCTGGTTCATGCTGCATTGCATGCCGGTGACGTGAAACAGTGGCATGGTGCACAGGACCACCGAGTTGGTGTCCATGCCGACCCAGGCCGATCCGGCGATGATCGTGCTCATCACGGTGCGATGGGTGTGGATGCAGCCCTTGGGCTTGCCAGTGGTGCCCGAGGTGTAGGGCATGACGCACAAGTCGTCCGGCCCGGCACGGTGCGGCCCGGGCGCAAGATTGGCGGCGAGCGCGTCGCTCCACAACGTCACGCCCGGTTCACGGATCGCCTGTCGTGGCGCGGCCGCCGCTTCCGGCACCTTCAGGTCGGTGGGCTGGGTCAGATAGTCTGAATAGGCGGCAACCAGGACATGATCGAGGCCCGCGCCGATCACCGGGCGGAGCTGCGGAAAGAGTTCCTGCCCCGTAATCGCAACCCTGGCATCGCTGTCGGAAACGTAGTGGCGCAGTTCATCGGTGAGGTTCATCGGGTTCACCGGCACGACCATCGCATCCGCGCGCAGGATCGCGTAGAACGCGATCATGAACTGCGGGCTATTCTGCATGAACAGCAGCACGCGATCGCCCTTATCCACGCCGCAACGCCGTTGCAGGAAGCCGGCGAGCGCGTCCACCTCGCTCTTGAAAGTGCGGTAAGTGAGCGATGAGCCATAGTAGATCAGCGCGGTCTTGTCGGGTTCGCGTGCGGCCGCGCCCGCCAGGTTGTGATAGACGCTGGCCCGGGGCAGCGCGATTTCACGCGGCACGTTCTCCGGCCAGAAACGGTA
>JBOIFZ010000034.1:0-2293 GCA_050741735.1 Burkholderiales bacterium | reverse complement strand
AAGTGGTGAAACTGCGATGCACGGCGACGCCGATGGCTTCGCGATCCCCGAGCTTCTTGCCGTAGCCCGCCTTCTCCGCCGCGACCTTGAGCACGTTCTTCAGCCTCGCGGTCATGATCGGATACTCATCGTAGGTCTGGTCGTAGTTCCAGTAGTCGGTGTTCGACAGATCCAGAACGCGATCCGGCCCGAGCAGCGCCATCAGATACTGGTACGGGTCCTTGCCGGCTGCATAAGCCATCATGTTCGCCATCGAATTCTGCGCGAACGCGTGCGGGATGTTGTTCACCGAACGCAGCCAGCCGATCCGGACATGCGCCTTCGCCTTGCCGTTTTCCAGCGTCAGGTTGGGGATGTTGTACGGAACTTCGAGGAAGCCGAGCGACAGCTCGATCTTGTGGCCGAACTGCGGATCGTCCTTCTCGAACGAGGACCAGATGGTCGGGAACACCGTGCGGTGGTGGTAGGCAACGGCTTTCCCGCTGGCGTCCAGGCCGACCTTGACGTGCTGAGCGCACACCGTGTGGTAGTAGGCATGCTGGATGTCATCCTCGCGCGACCAGGTGACCTTGACCGGCGTGCCGCCCAGCATTTTCGACAGGATTGCCGCTTCCGCCGCGAAGTCGGGCTTCGACTTGCGGCCGAACGCACCACCCAGCAGTGCCACGCGGGAAGTGACGTTGGCTTCGTCCAAGCCGATCGCGCCGGCCACGGTTGCACGTGCGGCCTGCGGGTCCTGGCAGGAAGACCAGACTTCACACTTGCCGTCCTTCACCACGGCGACCGCGGATGGCGGTTCCATGGTGGCGTGGGCAAAGTGCGGCACGTAGAAGGTGGCTTCGAGTACCTTCGCGGCGCCTTTCAGTGCCGCGTCGGCGTCGCCCTCCTTGCGCACCACCTTGGCCTCGGTCCCGTTGCGCGCTTCCTCTTCCATCGCCTGACGGAACGGCTCGGAGTTGTACACCGCGTTCGCCCCCATGTCCCACTCGATCTTCAGTTTCTTGCGGCCCTCGTTCGCTGCCCAGGTGTTGTTGGCGACCACCGCAATCCCGCCCAGGGTGTTGAACACGATCGGCGGCTGGTTCTGCGGGATTTCCACCACCTTCTCGACGCCGGGCACCTTCATCGCCTCGGAGGCGTCAAAGGACTTCACCTTGCCGTAGGTTACCGGGCAGTGCTCGACCACGGCGTACTTCATGCCGGGGACCTTCACATCGATGCCGTAGGTGGCCTTGCCCACGACCATGTCGGCATTGTCCACGCCCACGATTTCCTTGCCGATGTAACGCCATTCCTTCGGGTCCTTGAGCGAGACCTGCTTGGCACTCGGGATCTTGAGGGCGGAAGCGGTCTCGACCAACTCGCCGTAATCGGCCGACTTCTTGGTGGGCAGGTGAACGACCTTGTGATTCTTCGCCTGACACTCGGTTACCGGCACATTCCAATTGATCGCCGCGGCCTGCTCAAGCATCGCGCGAGTGGTCGCGCCGAACTCGCGCATGCGCTGGAAGTTATGGCGCACGCTGCGCGAACCGTCGGTGTACTGGTTGCCGTACATCTTGTCGCCCACCGCCTGTTGGACCTTGACGCGGCTCCAGTCGGCCTCCAACTCATCGGCCAGGATCATCGGCACGCTGGTGCGCACGCCCTGACCCATTTCGGAGCGGTGCGCGATGATGGTCACGGTGCCGCTCTTGTCGATGGAAACGAACACGTTCGGGCTCAATGTTCCCGATCCCGAGGGCACGCCCTCGGCTGCATTGGCCATGCCCAGTCCCGAGAACGGACCGGTCTTGGCGACCGGGAGCATTTCCAGTCCGACAACTAACCCACCGGCCGCGGCGGTGCCTTTGATGAAATCCCTGCGGCTGACGTTTTGAATGTGGCTCATGATTTCACCCCCGCAACTTCTTTGATCGCCGCGCGAATCCGCGTGTAGGTGCCGCAGCGGCAGATGTTGCCCGACATGGCGCCGTCGATGTCCGCATCGGACGGCTTGGGCGTGTTCTTCAGCAACGCCGCGGCCTGCATGATCTGGCCGGCCTGGCAGTATCCACACTGCGGCACGTTGTTCTTGACCCAAGCTTTCTGCAGCGGATGATCGCCGTTTTTGCTCAGGCCCTCGATGGTAACCACGGGGCCCGACACCGTACCGACCGGCAGCGCGCAGGAGCGCATCGCCATGCCGTTGACGTGGACCGTACAGGCGCCGCACTGCGCCATGCCGCAGCCGAATTTTGTTCCGGTCAGACCCAGCGTGTCCCGAAGTACCCACAGCAAGGGCATCTCTTTG
>JBOIFZ010000033.1:0-3106 GCA_050741735.1 Burkholderiales bacterium | reverse complement strand
TCGACGAGGGTTCCATTGCCGGACAGTTTCTGCACGCCCTGGTGGGCTATGTGGCCCAGCCCGCCGGCATGCAGATCCTCGTTTACACCCTGACAATTCTTGTCATAGGAAGTTTGATGTTCACGGTTGGCCGTCCCCTGCCCCTTTCCAGAACTTCCGCTCTTTCCGCCGTCGCCCTTGCCGCCGTCACCGCGCTCTTCGCCGCGGCGGCACCCGGACCCGCGGACGCGGCGCCCTTCAAGGTCTATTCGCCCGCGGTGGTCAAGGGCGAAAATGAGATCGAGTATCGAGGCTTCCGCGATTTCGACGACGATTCCTCGCGCGACGGCGCGGAGAAGCACAAGTTCGGCGTGGGACGCGGCTTCACCGATTTCTGGTTCAGCGAAATCTACAGCGTTTACGAGAAGGCACCGGGCGGCTCCTACGAGCATGAAGCGATCGAATGGGAGAACCGTTTCCAGTTGACCGAGCAAGGAAAGTACTGGGCCGATTTCGGCCTGTTGGTCGAATACGAAGCCACCCCGCACGGCAACCCGGACGAACTCGTCATAGCACCGATCATCGAGAAAACCGTCGACCGCTGGGTCGGAACCGTCAATCTTTTTTTTGAACGCGAAGTCGGCAGCGGCAGGTCTTCGGATACCACGTTTGCCTATGCCGCCAGGTTGAAGTACCTGCTGCACCCGCGATTCGAGCCGGCGATCGAGGCATTCGGCGAACCAGGACAGTTCAATCACTTCGGTTCGTTCAACGAGCAGGAACACTGGGCCGGACCGGCGGTCTACGGCGCGGCTGGGCTGGGCGGGACCCACAAGCTCGTTTACAGCGTGGCCTACCTGTTCGGTGAGACTTCGGTTTCGAGCGATAACCGCGCAATACTGCGACTCGAGTACGAGTTCTTCTAGGCTTCACCGTTGCGCAAGCCTCACCGCAAAGACGCACAGGCGCAAAGGAAACGTAAAGGCGAGGCAAACAGCGGCGGCGCGATGGGCCGCCGCGATCCTCTATAATCGCGGCTACTCTTCAGGCCGCAACGATGCTTCTGCCTCCGCTGACCCCGACCCCGGGGTCGCGTGCCACCTTTCCCCCGCTGCACGGATCCGCAGACGCGCTGGCGCTCGCTGAACTGGCACGCAGCGCACGTCCGCTGGCAATCATTACCGAGACCGCGCAGGATGCAGAGCGGCTGCGCGAGGAGATCGCCTTTTTTGACCCGACGCTGCGTGTATTCCTGCTGCCGGATTGGGAAACGCTGCCCTACGACAGCTTCTCGCCGCACCAGGACCTGATTTCCGAGCGCCTGGCCACGCTCTACCAGATCACCCACGATGCCTTCGACGTCACCGTGGTGCCGATCACCACCGCCCTGTACCGCCTGCCACCGGCGTCCTTTCTCGCGGCCTACACGTTTTTCCTCAAGCAAGGCGAAAAACTCGATGCAAACTCGCTGCGCAGGCAGTTGACGCTGGCCGGCTACTCGCACGTCACCCAGGTGGTCTCTCCCGGAGAGTTCAGCTTTCGCGGCGGCGTCATCGATCTGTTCCCGATGGGCAGCGCGCTGCCCTACCGCATCGACCTGTTCGACGACGAGATCGAGAGCATCCGCTCCTTCGACGTGGACACCCAGCGTAGCATCTACAAGGTCAAGGAGGTGCGACTGCTGCCGGCGCGCGAGTTTCCCACCGACGACAACGCCCGCACCACGTTTCGCCAGCGTTTCCGGGAAAAGTTCGAAGGCGATCCTTCCAAGAGCCGCCTGTACAAGGACATGAGCCAGGGCTTCATCCCCGCCGGAATGGAGTACTACCTGCCGCTGTTCTTCGAGTCCACTGCGACGCTCGCTGATTACCTTCCCGCCGGAACGCTGGTGTCCCTGCATCAGAACATTGCGAAGGCGATACGCCAGTTCTGGCAGGACACCCAGTCGCGTTACAACCTGCTGCGCGGCGACCCCGATCGCCCGCTGCTGCCGCCAGCCGAGTTGTTTCTGCGCGAGGACGAATTATTCGGCAGCCTCAAGCCGTTTGCGCGGATCGAGATCGATGCGGCCGGGAATGACGGGAGTTTCAGGGCCCCGTTCCCGACCGAGCCGCTGCCGCCGGTGGCGGTGGACCGCCGCGCCAACAATCCGCTCGCCGCCTTGTCCGCGTTTCACAGCAACTACGGCGGCCGTATCCTGCTGATCGCGGAAAGCATGGGACGACGGGAGACGCTGCTCGGACTGCTCAACGAGTACCAGGTGCGGCCGAAAGTCTGCGACGGCTGGAAGGCCTTCAAGGATGCGACGGAGCGGCTGATGCTGACCGTAGGCCCGCTGCATGCCAGCTTCATCGATGCCGGTGATGCCGTCGCGCTGATCACCGAGAACGAACTCTACCCGTCACAGGTTCGCACGCGGGTTTCGCGGGAGCGCCGCGTCGCCACCGAGGGAATGCTGCGTGACCTGTCGGAAGTCAAGGTCGGCGATCCCGTGGTACACGCCCAACATGGCATCGGCCGCTATCTCGGACTCGCCAACATGGACCTGGGCGACGGCGAGACCGAGTTCCTGACGCTCGAGTACGACGGCGGCGACAAGCTCTACGTGCCGGTATCACAGCTTGCGGTGATCAGCCGTTACAGCGGCGCGGCGCCCGAAGCCGTACCGCTGCACAAGCTCGGCAGCGGCCAGTGGGAGAAAGCCCGGCGACGCGCCGCCGCGCAGGTGCGCGATACGGCGGCGGAACTGCTGAACCTCCACGCCCAGCGCGCCGCGCGCCAGGGCTACGCCTTCCAGCTCAAGACCCACGACTACGAGGCGTTCCGGGCAGGCTTTCCGTTCGAGGAAACACCTGATCAGGCGGCAGCCATCCAAGCCGTAATCGGCGACATGCAGGACGGCAAGCCCATGGACCGCCTGGTGTGCGGCGATGTGGGCTTCGGCAAAACCGAAGTCGCGCTGCGTGCCGCTTTCGTCGCCGTCGCGGACGGCAAACAGGTGGCCGTTCTGGTGCCCACCACGCTGCTCGCCGAACAGCACTTCCAGACCTTCTCCGACCGCTTTGCCGATTGGCCGGTGACGATTGCCGAACTGTCGCGCTTTCGTTCGGCAAAGGAAACCAGCGCC
>JBOIFZ010000032.1:0-4757 GCA_050741735.1 Burkholderiales bacterium | reverse complement strand
TCGATGTCCCAGAGAATGTCGTTGACGTCCTCGATGCCGATTGACAGCCGGATCATGTCGGGCCCGACCCCTGCTCTCATCTGTTCTTCCTCCGACAGTTGACGATGAGTGGTGGAAGCGGGATGGATCACCAGCGTCTTGGCGTCGCCCACGTTGGCAAGGTGCGAACAGAACTGCAGTGCCTCGATGAACTTCACCCCCGCTTCCATGCCGCCCTTGATGCCGAAGGTCATGATCGAGCCGCAACCCTTCGGCAGATACTTCTGCGCGAGCTTGTAGTACGGGCTGTTCTTCAGGCCCGGATAATTGACCCACGACACGCGTGGATGATTGACGAGGAACTCGGCGACTTGTGTCGCGTTCTGCACGTGGCGCTCCATGCGCACGTGCAACGTCTCCAGTCCCTGCAAAAGCAGCCAGGCGTTGAGCGGGGACAGCACCGGGCCGAGCGTGCGCATGGTCTCCATCCGGCACTTCATGGTGTAACCGAAGTCGCCGAAGGTCTCGTGGAAGATCACGCCGTGATAGCCGCGCGAGGGCTCGGTCATCATCGGGAACTTGCCGTTGCCCCATGGGAACTTGCCGGACTCGACCACCACGCCGCCCATGGTGGTGCCGTGGCCGCCGATGAACTTGGTTGCCGAATGGATGACGATGTCGGCGCCGAACCTGATGGGCTGGCACAGGTACGGCGAGGCAAAGGTACTGTCGACGATCAGGGGCACGCCCGCCTCCCCGGCGATCTTCGCCACCGCCTCGATGTCGAGCACGTTGATCTGCGGGTTGCCCATGGTTTCCGCGTAGAGGACGCGCGTCCTTGGGGTGAGCGCCTTGCGGAAATTCTCTGGGTCGTCCGGGTTCACGAACACCGTGTTGATGCCGAACTGACGGAATGTCACGTCGAACTGCGAATACGTGCCGCCGTAGAGCGTGCTCGCCGAGACGATTTCGTCGCCTTCGCGCAGGATGGTGAGCAGGGCGCACATCTGCGCCGCCTGGCCGGACGACGCGGCCAGCGCCGCACGGCCGCCTTCCAGTGCCGCCATGCGCTCCTCGAACACCGCCACGGTCGGATTCGAGATCCGCGAATAGACGTTGCCGAAGGTCTGCAGGTTGAACAGGCTCGCCGCGTGATCGGCCGAGTCGAACACGAACGAAGTGGTCTGGTAGATCGGCACCGCGCGCGAACCGGTAGCCGCGTCCGGGATCTGCCCCGCGTGCAGGCACAAGGTACCGAATCCAAATTCTCTATCTGCCATGTGAATGCCGTGAAGGGTGAATGAGTGAATGAGTGAATGAGTGAAGGGTGAATGAGTGAATGGTCGAAAGGCGTCAGGGGTGAGGAGTCAGGAGTAAGGAACAGCAGGTGGGCGCAAGCCTTTACCCCTCACCCCTCTCCCCTCACTCCTCACGCACCTTGCTAATACGGCAACCACTGAGGCCGCTTCGCGGAGATGATCTTGGTGTTGACGCCAACCCAGTTCAGCCCCCCGAACAAACGCCCGTGCTCCATCTTGACGCAGCGGTCCTGCACCACTTCGAGCCCGGCTTTGCGCGCCTTCGCCGCCGCCTTCTCGTTCATCACGCCGATCTGCATCCACAATACCTTGGCGCCGATGGCGATGGCCTCGTCCGCGATCGGTTCGATGTCTTCGCTTTTGCGGAAGCAATCCACGATGTCGACTTTAACGGGAATGTCCTTGAGAGAGGCATAGCACTTCTCTCCCAGGACCTCCTTGTACCTCGGGTTCACCGGGATGACACGGTAGCCGTGCTCGTGCATGTATTTGGCGGCGAAGGCACTGGGCCGGTACCAGTTGGCCGAAAGGCCGACCACGGCAATGGTCTTGTACTGCTTAAGGATGCGGCGCAGCGTACTGATGTCGGTGTCGTCGCTCATGATTCCCGCCTGATGCGGGCGGCCCCGTTGAAATGACAAATTTTATCACTCATGCCGCGCCCGGCCTTCCCTTTGGCAAGTGTTTCCCGAGAGTTCGCGAACCATGTCTGGTTTTCCGTTCAAGACGGGAACATAAACGCGTGACGCAGAATGCGAAGCGTCATAAACCTCACAGTTTTCCAGATTTGCACTTCTACCCGTCTTCGCCTATACCTCGTTTCATGGCGACGCCATTGCATCGGCGCAACTCTATGCAATCGACAACCATCAGGGGAGGACACGGACAATGCCACAAAAACGCGACGTGAATCGCGATTCTAAGGGCTGGCACGACGAACGCGATGCTGGAGCTCGTGCTTGGCAGCACTCCAAGCAGATGCTTCTCTAAAGCGGAACTGACCGGCTACTGACACCACGGCCGGCAGCAGTGGGCTGAGAACCGGTTTCACTGTGTCAGCAGGCCATTTACAGTCTGCGCGAGAAACTCCTCGGACATCCGTCCGATGTGCTTCAACGCGACCTTGCCGCGCTTGTCGACGAAGTAGGTCGTCGGTGTGCTGCGGACGGTGGGAAAGTCGTCGTCCTCCTGCTTGTCGAAGCGCCACGCCACCGGTAAGCGATACTGCTTCTTCGCGAGGAACGCGCGCACTTCTTCCACGCCGTCATCCACGCTCAGCGCGATCATCTCGAAGCCCTTGCCCCTGTTGGCCTCGTAAAACGTCTGCCAGCCCGGCATTTCGGTCTGGCAGACTGCGCACCAAGTGGCCCAGAAGTTGATCATGACGACTTTGCCTTTCCATTGCTCGACATCCACTTTCTGACCGTTGATCAGCACCGCCTCGAGCTTGGCCGGGTCGCCGATGTCGCTGGCCGCTCCGGCCAGGACAGGCGCGGCGGTCATTGCCGCGAGCGTCAGCATGAACGGCAGGGAACGCATGACTCTGTCCAACATGTAATCACCTCGTTTCGTCGTCGCTGCAAGTTTAACGCCTGCGGATCCGTGCGTCCCGCTGTTCACCTTCTGCCCGCACCGGAAGCATTCGCGCCCAGGCGCACTCCGCGTTCGTCCCTGGAAAGTTTGCCGATTTCCTTCACTTTCGCATAGAAGCGCCTGAAGTCGCCGCCGTTCCCGGCGAGCATGCGCCGGAACGCGGGCACCAGCTCCGAATAGGTCGCCACTGGCACCAGATTGGCGTTGTTCAGCTCACCCGCAAAGAACCCGTCGTAGCCCGCAAATCCGTTCCAGCTTTGCTTCAGTTGCAGATAAGCGGCCCTGAGCTCAGCGAAGATCTCGGCCTTCTTCCTGCGCTTCTCTTCCTCGGCCAGCGGCGAGGCATACAACTCCCCCAGCGTGCCGCGGAACTTCATCACCAGTTCGACGAAGCCGCGCTTGTACTCCTGCGTGGCGTCAAATGCAGCGCGTTCCTCCCGGGTACCCGCCCGGCTAAGCCAGCGATCCACACCCTCCAGCTCGACCGCGGTGGCGAAGGACTCGTTGAACACGGTGTCGCCGGAAACGTACACGACCTGATGTGCAAGTTCATGGAACGTCAAGCGCGCGATTTCGGCGTCCGGGTAGAAGATGAAGGTGTTCAGGACCGGGTCATCGAACCATCCCAACGTCGAGTACGCGGGGATGCCGGCGACGAATACGTCGTGCCCTTGCGAGCGCAGCCCGGCGGCGAACTGCTCGGCACCGTGCTCACTGAAGTAACCGCGGTAAGCCACGCAACCGGCAAACGGAAAACACCATTCAACCGGCGCGATCGAGAACTCCCTGGTCGCGAACACGTTCCAGACTGCGAACGGCCGCTGAAGATCCGCATACTTGCGATAGCTCTGGTTGTCGGGAAGCGCCAGCTCGCGGCTGGCGAACTCCCGTACCTTCAATACCAGTGACAGCCGCTCGAGCAGCTTGGAATCGGTACGTTCGTCGCTCACGAGCTTTTCGATCGGCCGACTGCGGTTCCAGATTTCCATCTGGCCGCCCACCGCCTGGAAGTAGTAGCCGATGTTTGCGCAGCCGCAAAGGCTTGCGGCCACCATCGTCATCAAAAACGGGCTACGCATGCCTGAAGGCCCCGTTGTGCAGGAAAGCACAGGCCGCACGCGCCACAGCTGGCGAGACCAGCATCCCGGTGTGGTTGATACGCAGCACGATCGACTCCTTCGCGCCGGGAACGCGCGTTTCGTCCACCCGCACCACGCCATCGTTCGGCTTCGGCAGGCGGGCCAACAGTCTGCCCAGCCCAAACGGAACATCCCCCGCAATCACGCCCAATTCCACTCCGTTCGGAATCGATGGTCTCGGCATTCGCATCCAGTCGTTCAATGTCCGGCCCAGCATCTTTTTGCCGAAATCGGATCTCGCCAGGCCGACTGCCGACGTGATCCCCGCGTAGGGACTGCCGATCAACACCACCCGCTGCACTTTCAAATCCTTGTTTTTTTCCATTGCCGCAAGAATCAGCAACCCGCCCAGGCTGTGGCCGACAAGGTGAAGTGGCTCCGCCTCCTGCTCCCGGCACAAACTCGCCAGTCGGGCAGCATTGTGCTCGAGGCCGTCCCCGACGGACGCATAGGAAAAGCGCACCACGTCGAATCCACAGCGCGCCAGTTGCCAACCGAGCGGCAGCATCGCTGCGCCGTTCATCCACAAACCGTGGACCAACACGACGCGAGAGGATGAACCTGCATTCATGCTAATTGCTTTCGTCGTCCGCGGTTTTTTCGTGCAGCACCGGCTTCCGGCTGCTGGTGTTCCTGTTACCCGGACTGATGCTGCAGAAGGAAGTGTGGTGGGGCGTGCTGCTGCTTGTCCCCTCGATGCTGCTCGGCCTGACCATCGGTCACCGCC
>JBOIFZ010000031.1:0-7133 GCA_050741735.1 Burkholderiales bacterium | reverse complement strand
GGACAAGAGTGTCGTCAAGCACGGAGTGCAAATCATCGGCATAGCCAATCTGCCGGCGCTGGTGCCCACGGATGCCAGCGCGTTTTACGCCCGCAATCTTTTCAACTTCCTTAACCTGTTATTGGATCCGAAGACCGGGGAGCTAAAACTCGACCGCACGGACGAGATCATTGCCGGGGCACTGGTTTGCATTGGTGGCGAATTGGCCAAGAAGCAGTGATCATTGACTCAACGGGAGCGGGGTCAACGCCTTGTCCAACGGCAGCCGACTAATTTCTGGAGAAAAAGATGGAAATTGTTGATCCGATTGTCAACCATCTGACCGTGTTCGTACTGGCCATTTTTGTCGGTTATCACGTCGTGTGGACCGTAACGCCGGCGTTGCACACACCGCTCATGTCGGTGACCAATGCCATCTCCGGCATCATCATCGTCGGCGCCATGCTGGCCGCCGGCCCGCAACCGATCGACTGGGGCACCGTGCTCGGCTTCGTCGCCGTGGTGCTCGCCAGCGTCAACGTTTTCGGCGGATTCCTGGTGACCCAGCGCATGCTGGAAATGTTCAAGAAGAAGGACAGGCGAACTTAAGTGAGCTTGCGCCGGAGACTGATGCGCCATGGGCGCGTTACGTTACAGCCACGAGAAACCACCGGAAACGAACCCGTCTCGGAGACCTGAATGTCTGCAAATCAAGTGGCGCTGGCATACCTGGTCGCGTCGGTGTTTTTCGTCCTGTCCCTCAAGGGGCTGTCTTCACCGCTGACAGCGCGCAGGGGCAATCTGTTCGGCATCATCGGCATGGCGATCGCCGTGCTCATCACGCTGTCGGTCACGCAGAACCGGATGCTGATCGTGCTCGGCGTTGCGGTGGGTGGCACGGTCGGCGCGGTTGTCGCGCGGCGCATCCACATGACGGCGATGCCGGAGCTGGTGGCGGCGATGCACTCGCTGGTGGGTCTGGCTGCGGTGTTGATCGCCTTCGCCGCGGTCCACAAACCCGGCGCCTACGGAATCCTGACCGCGGACGGCATCATTCCGCGCGGAAACCGGCTGGAGCTTTTCATCGGCACCTTCGTCGGCGCCATCACCTTCAGCGGCTCGGTGATCGCCTTTGGCAAGCTCTCCGGCAGGATACGCAGCGCCCCGGTGGTGTTCGGCGGACAGCACTGGCTCAATCTGGCACTGGCGGTCGTCATGATCGCTTTCGGCATCGCCTTCATGTTCAATCAAAGCTGGACGCCATTCGCGATCATGACCGCGATCGCGTTCGTGCTCGGCGTGCTGATCATCATCCCGATCGGCGGGGCAGACATGCCGGTGGTGATCTCGATGCTCAACAGCTATTCCGGCTGGGCGGCGACCGGCATCGGCTTTTCGCTCAACAACCCGATGCTGATCATATCCGGCTCGCTGGTGGGAAGCTCCGGCGCGATCCTGTCCTACATCATGTGCAAGGCAATGAATCGCTCGTTCTTCAACGTGATTCTTGGCGGCTTCGGCGGCGGCGATGCTGCGTCAGCGACCGGCGACGCGGCGCGGAAGACTTATCGCAGCGGCAGCCCCGAGGACGCGGCCTTCCTGATGGGCAACACCGAGTCGGTCATCATCGTCCCGGGCTACGGACTGGCGGTGGCCCGCGCCCAGCATGCGGTGAAGGAAATGGCGGAAAAGCTGCACGAGAAGGGCGTGAAAGTCCGTTTTGCCATCCACCCGGTCGCCGGACGCATGCCCGGCCACATGAACGTGCTGCTGGCGGAAGCGGAGATTCCCTACGACCAGGTGTTTGAGATGGAAGAGATCAACAACGAATTCGCGACCACCGACGTGGTGCTGGTCCTGGGCGCCAACGACGTGGTCAATCCGGCCGCCAACGTGCCCGGCAGCCCGATATACGGAATGCCCATTCTGGAAGTGTACAAGGCGCGCACGGTGCTGGTGGTCAAGCGCAGCATGGCGGCAGGCTACGCCGGCCTCGACAACGATCTTTTCTACATGGACAAGACCATGATGGTGTTTGGAGACGCCAAGAAGGTCGTTGAGGACATCGTCAAGGCGATTTGACCTTCAGTGTCCTGTTCCGCTAATTCGCGGCTGAAAACCCGACGAGAATCGGCGCCATGCTGTGTTACGAGTCCTCGCCGTGGGGCCCCCGCCACTGTCAAGGACTCGCGCCTTGCCTGACGCCGATTTCGCGGGTTTTCCGATCGATGATGGGTTGTTGCCAAATGGATATGCGGTCTGCCTGCCAAGGTTCGCAAGTTGCCCCACGAATTAGCGGAACAGGACACTAGACTCTGATGCCCGGACGTTTCGAACTGCTGGTCTTCGACTGGGACGGTACGCTGGTGGATTCCACCGGACATATCGTCGCTTCGCTGCAGGCTGCGTTCCGGGACCTCGACCTTCCAGTGCCGAGCCCGGAAGCGGCGCGCCACGTGATCGGGCTCGGGCTGCAGGACGCGCTGGCCTACCTCAATCCCGGACTGGAAAGCCGTCGTTACAGCGAAGTCGCGGACCGCTATAGTGTCCACTTTCTGGCCGGCAACGAGGACATCGATCTGTTCCCGATGGTCGAGGAAGGCATACCCGCACTCTACCGCGACGGCTACCTGCTCGCGGTGGCCACCGGCAAAAGCCGTCGCGGATTGGACCGCGCTTTGCACAGTACGACGCTCGGCGCACATTTTCACGCTTCGCGCTGCGCCGACGAGGGCTTCCCCAAACCGCATCCCGACATGCTGGAAACGCTGATGCGGTTGCTGGGAGTGACGCGGGAGCGCACGCTGATGATCGGAGACACCACGCACGATCTGCTGATGGCCACGAACGCCGGGGTGCCTGCGGTCGGACTGAGCTATGGCGCGCACTCGCGCGAGGAACTCGAGCGCCTTGCACCGCTGGCGTGTGTCGGCAGTTTCGCTGAGCTGATGCAATGGCTGAAGCAAGACGCCTGATCTGCGCGGCCGGCGACCTGCCCGAGCGCGGCAAGGGCGTGCGCTTTGCCGTGGAAACGGAGCGCGGACCGGCGATAGCGTTTGCGGTGCGCTATCGGGGCAGGGTGCACGGCTATGTAAACCGCTGCGCCCATGTCGGGGTCGAACTCGACTGGCAGCCAGGTGAGTTCTTCGACGTGTCCGGTCTATACTTGGTGTGCTCGACGCACGGTGCCGCATATCTTCCGGATACGGGCTATTGCGTCGGCGGTCCGTGCATAGGCCAGAAACTGACCAAACTGCCGATCGATGAGCAGGCCGGACAGGTTTACGTGGTCGAGAACGAGGAAACGTATCATGGCTGAAACTGATCCGGGCGGCTCCGGAGGCAACTGGGAACGCGAGATCATCGAAAAGCTCGCGCGCGCTGCGCTCGACGAGCAGCGCAGGGCCCGCCACTGGGGCATCTTTTTCAAGACGCTCACCTTCATTTATCTTTTCCTTCTGATGTTCGCCGCGTTCGGCTGGCTCGGCGGGCGTGAGGTGGCGTTGCCGGGCAACCATACCGCGCTGGTGGAGTTGAACGGCGTCATCGCCGCGGATGCGCACGCCAATGCCGACGACATCAATCGCGGGCTGCAGGATGCTTTCGGGGACAAGAGCACCAAGGGCGTGATCCTGCGCATCAACAGCCCGGGTGGCAGCCCGGTGCAGGCCGCCACCATCAACGACGAAATCGGCCGGCTGCGCGGGAAATACCCGGACATCCCGATCTATGCGGTGATCGAGGACATTTGTGCTTCGGGCGGCTACTATGTGGCGGTTGCCGCGGACCGGATCTATGTCGACAAGGCGAGCATTGTCGGTTCGATCGGCGTGCTGATGGACGGCTTCGGTTTTACCGGCACGATGGAAAAACTCGGCGTCGAACGCAGGCTGTTCGCCACCGGAGAGAACAAGGGATTTCTCGATCCGTTCTCGCCACTCGATCCCGCGCAGCGCGAATACGCGAAACGCATGCTCGGGGAGATTCATCAGCAGTTTGTTGAAGTGGTGCGCAAGGGGCGCGGCAAGCGCCTGAAGGAAGCACCGGACATTTTTTCCGGCCTGGTGTGGACCGGCCAGAAAAGCATCGATCTGGGCCTGACCGATGCCCTCGGGAGCGTTGATTTCGTGGCCCGTGAAGTCATCAAGGCCGAGAGGATCGTCGACTTCACGCCGCGCGAGAATCTCGCCGAGCGCTTCGCCAAGCGCTTCGGCGCCTCGTTCGGCGAGGCCCTAGTGCGTGCCGCCGCGCCGCTTTCCCCGGTGCGCTGATACTTTCCCCTTTGCCAAGAGCAGGAACACGGTCGGCCTGCGGTCCAGGCTCGGCGGTGCATTTTTCCATTGCGCCACGGTGCGGGTCGTCACCTGCTCGGTTGCACCGGTCAGGTCGGTTGCCAGCGACAGCATGGTATCCGCGTCGCAGGTGCGCAGCAGTGCAGCGAACAACTGATCGTTGCGGTATGGCGCCTCGATGAAGATTTCGGTCTGGTCCAGGTGCCGCGATCTTTCCTCCAGTTCGCGAATGCCGTGCTCGCGCTCAGGCGTGCGCGCGGGCAGGTAGCCATTGAACGCAAAGCGCTGACCGTTGAGCCCGGAGGCC
Source organism: Burkholderiales bacterium (assembly GCA_050741735.1). Lineage (GTDB taxonomy): Bacteria > Pseudomonadota > Gammaproteobacteria > Burkholderiales > JACQAP01 > JACQAP01. The sequence continues at coordinate 2,555 of JBOIFZ010000031.1, read as the reverse complement.
ATCAATGCCAGGACTATGGAGGAGGGGCCCACCAGCGGGATCACTCGCGCGCCTATCCGATGCGCCTCGGCTACCAGCGCCGCACCCGGATCGGCAATCGCCGGACAGCCCGCTTCCGACAGTAGCCCCAGATCGACGCCTGCCTCCAGTTTGCGCACGAATCGTTGAACGTCTTCGTTTCCGGAATGCTCGTCCAGCACTTCGAGCGTCAGTTCCGCCAACGGCAGAGTCAATGTTTTCAGGAACTTCCGGGCTGATTTCGGGTTCTCCACCACGAAAAAGCGCAAAGCCTGAACCGCGGTTTTCAGTCGTGTACCGATCCAGGCGCCGGTGTCCCCGGGAACCAGATCAACTGGAATCAGATAGAGTTGCCCCTTTTCCATTATTTACATGAAGAATATTTCATAAAATATTGTTATGGAACATTTAATTTTTCTTCCCTGAGCATGCTTGAAAGGGCAATGAGAGGAAGGCCGATGAGCGCGGTCGGGTCGTCGGACTCGATGCTTTCGACCAGTGAGATGCCCAACCCTTCCGCCTTGGCGCTGCCGGCACAGTCGTATGCCGGCTCGCGGCGCAGGTAACGCTCGATTTCCGCGTCGTCGAGGCCGCGGAACTTTACCGTGGTGGGCACCAGCCGCGACTGTATCCGGCCGCTGCCAGCGTTGAGCAGCACCACTACGGAGTGGAAGGTCACGGACCTGCCGCTGACATGGCGCAGTTGCTGAACGGCCACCGCATGCGTCATGGGCTTGTCGAGACGCACACCATCGCACACCGCCACCTGATCGGAACCGATGATGAGCGCGCCCGGGAATCGGGCGCGCACGGCTTGGGCCTTGGCAAGCGCGAGCCGGCGCGCGGTGTCGGTGGCATGTTCGCCGTTCAGCGGCGCTTCATCCACTTCCGGCGCAGCCGTTTCGAAGGCTATGCCTAGCCTCGATAGCAAGTCCTTGCGATAGCGCGAGGTCGAGGCGAGAATCAATTGCAGACCACTGTTTGTTGAAGACATTTTGTTTTGACAGGGTAATTCAAAACTAATATTATGCGCGGCTTATGTTTGACCGGGCTGTCGTCGATTGCGTCGCGTTTGCGCGTGAGTCCGGTGAATTGCGCGCAACGGTGGCAGTCGCGGCGCTTGCGCGTTTGCACGATGCTTTGTTCGATCAGTCCGGCGCAATCGCGTATGAGCTGGAAGGTCATGTCGATCAGGAGGGCAAACCCTCGTTGCGGCTTGCGCTCGGCGGCGATCTGGTGCTGCGCTGCCAGCGTTGCCTCGGGCCGGTTCGCTGCCGATTCGATGTTGTGCGAAACTTCATGCTCGTTCCTTCGGGCCAGGCGTTGAGCGATCCCGCCGATGAGGCGCAGGATACGGAACAGCTGCACGCCGACCCGAAACTCGACGTCATCGCGCTGGTCGAAGACGAAGTCATTCTAGGGTTGCCGATGGTGGCGGGCCACGAGGAGGGCGCCTGCGCGGCGCCGTCGCCGAAAGCGGAGCCCGACAAGCGGGAGTCGCCGTTTAACGTGTTGGCAACCCTCAAGCGGCAGTAAAAAAGTTTCAATTGAAGGAGTCATCTCATGGCAGTCCAACAGAACAAGAAGTCGCCCTCGAAACGTGGCATGCATCGCTCCCACGATTTTCTGACCAACCCGCCGCTCGCCGTCGAGCCCACCACTGGCGAAGTGCATCTGCGTCATCACATCAGCCCCAACGGCTACTACCGCGGAAAGAAAGTCGTCAAGACCAAAGGCGACTGAGCGACACCGGCTTTGCCCTGCGCGGGGCCGCGCAGCTGAATCTGATGAGCCGAATGTCCGCTTCGACCCGCGACAGCGGGTGCGACAACCGTTCGAGCGCGTATCCGGCCTCTCCCGCGTGCGGCACGCTTGCCGAGGCAACGCATAATCCATGGCGATCACGATAGCGCTCGACTGCATGGGTGGCGACTACGGCGCCCACGTCACCGTGCCCGCCGCCCTCGATTTTCTCGATGGCGTCGAGGACGCGCAGGTTGTCCTGGTAGGAAATCGTGAAGCAATCGAAACCGAGTTGGAGCGCCGCCGCGCGACCGCAGGCGGCCGCATTCGCATCGAAGCTGCAATGGAAGTGGTGGCAATGGACGAAGCGCCGGCCTCGGCGCTGCGGGGGAAACGCGACTCGTCGATGCGGCGGGCGATCGACCTGGTCAAGAGCGAACAGGCGGATGCCTGCGTCAGCGCCGGCAACACGGGAGCGCTGATGGCGATGTCGCGATTCGTGCTCAAGATGCTGCCCGGCATCGAGCGTCCGGCCATCGCTTCTTTCCTGCCGACGCAGCGGGGCCGCACCTGCGTGCTCGATCTCGGCGCCAATGTGGACTGCACCGCGGAACATCTGCTGCAGTTTGGCGTGATGGGGTCGTCGCTGGTGAGCGCGGTCGAACACGTCGAACGCCCGACGGTGGGCCTGCTCAACATCGGTGAAGAGGAGATCAAGGGAAACGAAGTGGTCAAGCAGGCCGCGGAACTCATGCGCGACAGCAGCCTCAATTTCTACGGCAACATCGAGGGCA
>JBOIFZ010000030.1:0-3182 GCA_050741735.1 Burkholderiales bacterium | reverse complement strand
CCCCCCCAGCCTTGAGCGTTCCCGCGTTCCGAGGGATAGGCTAAAGTATAGGCCGGCTGCAGGAGCGCTAACATGCAACCCCAACCTCGACCGAGCCATCCATGAAACCAGAAGACATAAGAACCGTCGCGGACGCGAAGAAAATCGTCAACGAGCGCAAGCTCACTCATGTGAAAGTCGGCGTCTTCGACATCGACGGCATCCTGCGCGGCAAGTACATGTCGCGCGAGAAATTCTTCAGTTCGCTGGACAAGGGTTTCGGCTTTTGCGACGTGGTGCTGGGCTGGGACTCGAACGACCAGCTTTACGACAACACGGAATTCACCGGCTGGCACACCGGCTATCCGGATGCGCAGGTGCGGATCCTGCCGGACACCTGCCGTGACATCCCCTTCGAACCGGGAATGCTGTTCTTCCTCGCCGAGTTCACCGAGGAAGCCAAGGCGCCGTGTCCGCGCGGCGTGCTGAGGCGGGTGCTCGACAAGGCGCGCAAGATGGGCTTCGAGGTCCATGCCGGCTTCGAGTACGAGTACTTCGTCTTCGACGAAACGCCGGACTCGGTGCGCGCCAAGCATTACCGCGATCTCAAGCCGATGGCGCCGGGATACTTCGGCTACTCGGTAATCCGCAACACCGTGCACTCCGACTACTATCTCGAGACGCTGGACCTGTGCGAGAAAATGCGCTTCCCCCTCGAGGCCCTGCACGAGGAAACCGGCCCCGGCGTACTCGAAGCCGCGATCGCGGTCGATGAGGGTCTCGAAGCCGCGGACAAGGCGGGGCTTTTCAAGACGTTCATCAAGGTGCACGCGCAGCGCCGCGGCCGCATGGCGACCTTCATGGCCAAGTGGAATCCGAACCTGCCGGGCCAGAGCGGTCACATCCACGTTTCGCTCAAGAGCAAGGCAGGCAAGCCGGTGTTCCACGATCCCAAAGGCCCGCTTTTCATGAGCACGCTGATGCAGCATTTCGTCGCCGGCCAGCAGGCTCTGATGCCGGAATTCCTGGGGATGGTGGCGAGCACCGTCAACTCCTACACCCGCATGGTGCCGGGTTACTGGGCGCCGACACACGCGACCTGGGGCGCGGAGAATCGCACCTGCGCATTGCGGGTGATTCCGGGCTCGGAAAAGAGCCAGCGTGTCGAGTACCGGATCGCCGCCGCCGACTGCAATCCCTACCTGGGTCTTGCGGTTGCGCTCGCATCCGGCTTGTGGGGGATCGAGCACAAGCTGCAATTGGGCAAGGCGATCAGCGGTAACGCCTACGACCAGAAGCCACCTGCAAAGGGCGCGCTGCCGACGACGCTGTGGGACGCTGCGCAACGATTGAGAAACTCCAGGGCGGCACGCGAATGTTTCGGCGATGCGTTCGTCGAGCACTTCGCCGCCACCCGCGAATGGGAGGAACGCCAGTTCCGCAAGTCCGTCACGGATTGGGAGCTGGAGCGGTATTTCGAAATCATCTGAGAAAGGCAGTGACGAGTGACAAGTGACGAGTGACAAGTAATTCGTCAATGATCCAGGAATATTCCCTGATACGTTGGCGCATGATCCACAACTACGATCCCAAGATTTCCCCTCGCCTTTACCGGTCACCCGTCACTTGTCACTCGTCACTGATCTCCGCATGACCGAAATTCAAAAGACAATCTCCCCCATCGACGGCAGCATTTATGTCGAGCGGCCGCTTGCTACTGATGTCCAGATCCAGCAGGCGATGGAGCGGGCCAGTCGTGCGCAGGCGCAGTGGAAGCGGGTGCCGATCGCCGGCCGCGCCGCCATCGTCAATCGCTTCGTCGATGCCTACGTGGCACGCAAGGACAAGATCGCCGAGGAAATCACCCGGCAGATGGGCCGCCCGCTGGCGCAGTCGCCCGGCGAGGTGCGCGGCTTCGAGGAGCGCGCCCGCTACATGGTGTCGATCGCCGCCGAATCGCTGGCCGACATCGACGCCGGTCCGAAACGGGGCTTTCGCCGCTTTATCAGGCGTGAACCGGCGGGCACGGTGCTGGTGCTGGCGCCGTGGAACTATCCTTACCTCACGTCGGTGAATTCGGTGGTGCCGGCGATCATGGCCGGCAACGCGGTGATCCTGAAGCATTCGAACCAGACGCCGCTGTGCGCCGAACGTTACGACGAATGCTTCCGCGAAGCCGGTTTGCCGGAAGGCGTATTCCAGTTCGTGCATTGCAGCCACGAGCAGACTTCGAAGATGGTGGCATCGCCGCTGATCGACTTCGCCGCCTTCACCGGGTCGGTTGCCGGCGGTCATGCGGTGCAGAAAGCGGCGGCCGACCGCTTCATCGGCACCGGACTGGAGCTGGGCGGCAAGGACCCCGCCTATGTGCGCCCGGATGCGAACATGGCCCATGCTGTTGAGAACCTGGTGGACGGGGCGTTCTTCAACTCCGGCCAGTCGTGCTGCGGCATCGAGCGCATCTACGCGCACGAGAAGATTTACGACGAGTTCTTGGATGGTTTCGTCAAACTCACGCGTCAGTACCGGCTCGGCAACCCGCTCGATTCCAACGTGAATCTCGGGCCGATGGTGCGTACGCGCGCCGCCGAGTTTGCCCGTGGACAAGTCAGGGAGGCGATCAGCCGGGACGCGAAGTCGTTGGTGAGCCCTAAGGAGTTTCCCGCCGACCAGGAAGGCACGCCGTACATGGCGCCGCAGGTGCTGGTGAACGTGAATCACTCGATGCGCCTGATGAACGAGGAGAGCTTCGCCCCGGTGATCGGCATCATGAAAGTGAAGGGCGACGAGGAAGCGATTGCGCTGATGAACGACAGCGACTACGGCCTCACTGCGGCGATCTGGACCTCCGATCCCAACGCTGCGCTGGCCATCGGCGAGCGGGTGGAAACCGGCACCTGGTTCATGAACCGCTGCGACTATCTCGATCCGGCGCTGGCCTGGACCGGGGTCAAGGATTCCGGCCGGGGCTGCACCTTGAGCCGGGTCGGCTACGAGCAACTCACCCGTCCGAAGTCCTTCCATCTCCGCGTCGCGGTGTAGTGCCGGGATTCAGTAATGCGTGGCACGATCCCCCTCCCGCTCGCTTTTGCTCGCGGCCTCCCCCTCAAGGGGACCTTTGCGGAATGGGTGACCTCGCCCTTCGAGGCTCGCTTGCGCTCGCACCTCAGGGTGAGGTCACCAAGAAACTCCGCCTCATGCCT
>JBOIFZ010000029.1:0-1759 GCA_050741735.1 Burkholderiales bacterium | reverse complement strand
CGGCGCAAAGATCACGTATTCGACTAAACTGACGGCCGTCAGGGAGGGCGACGCCCAGACGAGATCTGCGTCGAACCATTCGGTCCAGTGACTCGTCAGATGGAACGGTTCCGACAACCGTTCCATCGCCCACCCCCCCCACAAACCAACTGCCACCACCGCCAATACCGCAGCCATCAGACGACCGACACGGGCCCATCCGATTTCCAGCCCAAATCCATTATCGAACGTCATGCCGGACGGCCGGAAGAGATAACGGTAGGCCAAGAGGAGTAGCGGCGCATTCGTCATCGGAATGACCAACGCCCGGAGCGAGACATTGTCGGGTGGCACATAGATCAAAAACAGCGCCGAGAGCATCGCACCAATCGCACCCCCGCGCAGCAACACCGCCGCCCCGACGCCGCCCGGCCACGGCGGCGGCACGCCCGGTTCATGCAGCCGAACGCAACTGGAAGGTTCATTCCGTCTGAACCAGAGCAGCACGCACACCACGGTGCCGACGGCCATTGCGCCGAGTTCGCCGAGCGTCAAGCGATGCGACCGAACGAACTGGTGGTCGACACGCACAGCGGCCTGTTCCTGAATCCTGGCCACGAGCGCGGCATCATTGGCACGGCGTGCCAGGTGTTCAGCCAGGCGATCGTAAAACCAGCCGGCAGGCAACGCCTCTGCCACCTCTGCTTGCCACAAGACATACCTGTCCGGGTCATAAACCGGTCCTTCGCTATACGCGGCCATCACCAGATCGGCAAACTGAGGAAGCGGGTCTTCCGCCCTGGCCCACTCATGCGCGGAGAGGAGCGCCTGCGAGGCATGGCCGGCCTCGGCTTGGAGAATCGCCAACTGAAGGGGCACCAACGGGTCTTCCGAGATCTCCGCCAATTCTTGATACCATTCAATCCCGTGCGCCAGTTCAGTCTCGGTGTCGCCGGAGGTCCAAGCAAAGAGCTGCTGTTCCCACTGGGGCGCACGCTTGAGTCCTTCCTGCACATCCATGGTCCGACTGACCATCAGACTGAGCGCTTGCTCGGGCGACTCGATCCGATCCAGTTTGGACGCCGATGCCGACAGCCATACAACCGACGCCAGAGTCACTATGAGGAAGAGCGCGGACAACAGCGTGACCGTGGGCGAGAACCGCCCAGAATAGACCCCGATCGTCGGCGGCACGTCTGTGGCTCGCCACCAGGACTTGGAGTGCTGCGGATCGTTGAGAGAAACAGCGGCTGATTCCATCATCGTTCGAACTATAACATGCTGCTTTTCTCCCTCGAAACCCCTCGGAGTAGCTAGCCCGCATTATTCATGACGTTTCTGCTGCAAGCGCGGATACGCGGCTACGTACTTCGTCTCTCGTCGTTCGTGAATTGTGAGCGAGACAAGCTAGACGTGCGCGACAGGCGCGACTCACGAAAATGAAACTTCAGACCAGTCTCTCTTTGCTCGCATGTCTCGCGAGCCCTGCGCGAATAACGAGATACGCTTCACGGGGAACGCGCTCTCGGGCGGTTTCGCGACGAACCGTCATGAATAACGCGGGCTACGACGAAGGAGGCCGTTCGGAATACCCGTGGCCTAAGGCAACTGAACTCCGCTATACTACACTGCTCTTATCTCTGGAGTGAGATATGCCCGTTCAGAACTTTATCCCCCCGCGCCGGCTGCTCCTTGGCCCAGGGCCGAGCATGGTGCATCCGCGAGTCCTGCGCGCGCTCTCAACTCCCCTGCTCGGCCACTTGGACCCGGCCTTTCTTGC